>JANXPR010000502.1 GCA_025357215.1 Acidobacteriaceae bacterium
GTGAAATGCCCGAACCAGATGGTCGGCGGCGGCCTTGGAAGCAGAATACGGGCTGTTGGGAGCATACGCCGTGGCTTCCGTGAATGCCGGATCGTCAGGACCAAGGCTGCCGTAAACTTCGTCAGTAGAAATATGGATGAACCTGAATTGTTTTCTAGCCTCGGCACCTAGAGTTTCCACAAGGCCACGGGACTCCTGCAAGAGACGCAAAGTGCCTTCAGCGTTGGTGCGAACAAAATCGTCAGCGCTGTGGATGGAACGGTCCACGTGGCTTTCCGCGGCGAAATGAAAGACGGCAGACGGCTGATATGTCCTGAACAAGTCATGGACCAGAGGCCGGTCGCAAATATCGCCGCGCACGAAGGTATAGCGCGGGTCGCCGGATATGGACGCAAGGTTTGCCAGATCGGCGGCGTAGGTAAGATTGTCAAGATTCAGAACCGGTGAGTTCTCAGAACGCAGCCAGTGCAGGATGAAGTTCGAACCGATAAAGCCCGCTCCGCCTGTAACGAGGATCGGATTCAATGTGTTCTCCGTAATCTGACCATATCAATACACGCTTTCCCGCGGAGACGCAATGGCAGGCTCCGGTAGTGGCGCAGTCGCAACACAACCAAGACCTCTCGGCGCTGGCAAGCAACCAGACATCAATTTATTCTTTGAGCGGCACGGTCTATAGTTGCATGCGCCACTCCTTAGAGTGTAAATGAATAGCTTGCCCAAACTTCCAGCCGAGGAAACTTCCGAGATACCGTCATCCGCGGCGCCGCCGGCGGGACAACTGACCGGTGGCCGGAGGCTGGCCGGAAACGTGCTTTGGAGCCTGCTGGGCGTTGGGGCGCCTGCCGTGGTGGCCGTGTTCTGTTTGCCTCTTCTGACCCGGCGGCTGGGTACAGACCGCCTGGGCATGCTCACGCTGGCCTGGGTTGTGGTGGGATATTTCAGCCTATTTGACTTTGGCTTGTCACGGGCGCTGACCAAACTGGTGGCCGAGAAGCTGGGCCAGCCGGATGCGACAGGGATTCCCAGCCTGGTTTGGACGTCAATCAAGCTGATGGGCGCCATTGGCCTTATTGGTACCGCGATCATGGCCGCGGTTTCAACGTGGATTGTGGGATCGATTGTGAAAGTGCCGGAGAACCTTCGGGCCGAATCGTTGACCTCGTTTTACTGGCTCAGCCTTTCCATCCCCATCGTGATTCTGACAGCTGGCTTGCGTGGCGTACTGGAAGCCTTCCAGCAGTTTCGTCTAGCCACGTCCATCCGCATACCGCTCGGAATCTTTACGTATCTTGGTCCAGTGCTGGTCCTGCCTTTTTCGCACAGCTTGGTTCCTATTGTCGCCGTCCTTGTCTTGGGACGAACAATAGCGTGTTGTGCCCATCTCTGGGCATGTTTTCGCGTCGTCCCTGATCTGGGCCGGTCCAGGCAGTTTGACCGTGCGTCAGCTCGATCGCTGTTCCGCTTTGGAACATGGATTACCGTAAGCAATATCGTTGGCCCGATGATGGTGACTTTTGACCGTTTTGTGATTGGCGGCATGATCTCGGTTGCGGCCATCGCTTACTACGCGGTGCCGTCAGAAGTGGTGAGCAAGCTGATGATCCTGCCGGGCGCTTTGATCGCCGTGGTGTTCCCGGCGTTTTCCACCGCGCATGCCTCGCAGCGCGACCGCGTGGCCTTCTTGTTTGAATCCAGCGTGAAACTGATTTGCTTCGCCATGTTTCCGGTGATCCTGGCGGTGGTGATCTTTGCTCCAGAAGGGCTTCGGTTGTGGCTGGGGAATGACTACGCGCAGAACAGTGCGTGGGTGGTCCGTCTTATGGCGATTGCCATTTTTACGAATAGCGCCGGCCAGGTACCGTATGCTCATATTCAAGGAGCAGGGCGACCTGATATCACCGCGAAAATCCACATGGCAGAGCTGCCACTGTATATAGCATTGCTTTTTGTTTTGGTGAAAATCGCCGGCATACAAGGAGCGGCGCTTGCGTGGCTGGTACGGTTGGCCGCGGATACGCTCTTGATGTTCTTCTATTCGCGCCGGGTATCTCCGGAAAGCAGTCCGGCTATGACACGATCTTTGCTGCTTGTGGGTGGAGGAGTGATATTGCTGCTTATGGGGACGATCGAAATGACATTGAAGATGAAGGCCGCAGCGATGGTTTTGACGTGCGCCGCTGCGGCACTGCTGTTGTGGCGTTGGATGCTCTCGTCGCGAGAAAAAGCGTTGCTAAGGAAGCTGCTACCTGGAAACTGATCCCAGGGGATATAAATCCAAATGAGTAGCGCGATGCTGTTTCGTCCGTGGATGCCGACTTAATGAGCAAAATCAGTGCGTGCAAAGGGTTTGTTTTGGCGTCCCCGACGGGATTTGAACCCGTGTTATCGCCGTGAAAGGGCGGTGTCCTAGGCCGGGCTAGACGACGGGGACGCTTACGGTGGGAACTTACATTCCGGACAGTCTTGATGTTAACAGTCCGGTAAATAAGCTGTCAAAAAAATCGCGGAAACATCGCCGGGCGACCGCGCCAGTCTCTTCCAAATGCAATTTCAGTCGCTTTCAATCGTCTCGTCTAAAGTATGCAATCACAATCAGAGCATGCAATCACTAGGCTTGTGTCCCGCCATCGATTGGGACGCGGCTTCCGTACAACTGCACCTGAGCACTTTCGATGCGCCAAGAGCAGGTAAACGATTGCGAGGTGCGGGCAGGATGGCCCCTGGGCGTAGTAACATCAAAAGAAAAGCAATCGAGGAATACCATTTGGAAGCCAACGGTACTGAAGCTGTCAGGACAGTCTCACTCGTACGGTACTACAAGCTGGGACGCTCGGTGATTCCCGCGGTGGATGGTGTAAGCATTGCCGCCAACCGCGGAGGATTCGTCGCGCTGCTGGGAGCTTCAGGCTCAGGCAAGTCTACCCTGCTGAACCTGATTGCCGGGCTGGACCGTCCGGATTCCGGCGCGATTGTGGTGGAAGGCCAAAACCTGGCGACACTTACGTCCGCTGAACTGGCGCAATACCGGCGGCACACGGTGGGAATGGTGTTCCAGTCGTTCAACCTTGTGCCAAAAATGACGCTCTATGAAAACGTGGAGTTGCCGATGCGCTTTGCGGAAGTGCGCCGTCGCGAACGCAAAGAGCGCGTACGGGAAGCGCTGGAGCGCGTGGGACTGAGCGATCGTATGAAGCACCGTCCGAGCGAGATGTCCGGCGGTGAGCAGCAACGCGCGGCGCTGGCGCGGGCGTTGGTGAACCGGCCCAAAATTCTTCTCGCCGACGAACCCACGGGAAATCTGGATTCCAAGACCGGAACGGAAATCATGGACCTGATCACCGAGTTGAACAAGACTCTGGAAATGACGGTGATCATGGTGACGCATGAGCGGTCTCTGGCGGAACGCTATGCCGACAAGCTGGTGTTTCTAGGTGACGGCAAGCTGCTGGGCGAAACTGAAAACAGCAAAAAGCGGACAGGAGAGCTGGTTCGATGAGAGCTTATGATCTGGTTGAACTAGCAGCACGCAACCTGCGGGAGTCCGGGTTGCGAAATTCGCTTACCACGCTGGGCATCGGCGTTGGTGTAGCCTCGCTCGTGGCTTTTCTTTCACTGGGAATCGGACTACAGGAGTGGGCCAACCGACAGTTGGGACGTTCCGGGCTGTTTGATTCCGTGGTGGTGACTTCACGACAGTTCCGCAGTCCGCGCTTTGGTGGCGGCAATGACAGTTCTCCGGCCACTCCGCCCAAGCCGCTGGATGACGCCGCACGGAAGAGCTTTGCGCAAATGCAGGAAGTGGTGGACGTCTATTCCAACTTCAGCGCCGTGGGTGAGTTGCGAATGGCGGGCACGGCTCCGGAAGATTCACACTTTACCGTGGTGGGCGGATTGCCAGAGTCGGCGCGCGGCAGCGAAGCTTTTGATGACGTTCAGGGAAAATTTTTCTCGTCTGCGGAAGCGCATGAGGTCGTGTTGATGGCGGACTTTGCGCGCACGCTGCTCAATCTTCCGGAAAAAGAACTGGCGGCGGAAAATAAACTCACCTCAGACGAAGCCAACCAGTTGCTGGGGAAGGAAATAATCTTCCGCTATCCCGAACGGCAAGCACAGGACGTGCCACCACCGCCTCCACCGGCGAATGGCGATCCGCAGAGTGACAGCGTGCCCGGCGTAAACATTGTGCGTAAGGTGCAGACGCTGAAGATTGTGGGCATTGTAAACGCGGAACCGTATCGCGGCATGCGCAATGGAAGAACGTCAGCGTTTTTGCCGATCGCATTCGCCGAGTCGCTGAACATGATGCAGCCGATTGATATCAGCAGCATCATGCGTCCGGGACAAGGCAAGACGTATCCGGCATTGATCGTGCGCGTGGCCAAAAGCAAAGACGTTTCCCACGTGGAAGATGAGATCAAGAAGCAGGGCTTCAATACTTTTTCCATCATGGACGCGTCCAAGAACCTGACCAGGTTTTTCCGTGTACTCGATACGTTTCTGCTGGTGTTCGGAAGCCTGGCGCTGGCCGTAGCGTTCCTGGGGATTGTGAACACCTTGGTGATGGCGATTCTGGAACGGCGGCGCGAGATTGGCATCATGAAGGCACTGGGCGCCAGCGATGGCGACGTGAAGCGTATCTTTTTCTTTGAAGCCGGTACCATGGGCATGGTGGGCGGATCGCTGGGCGTGGCCCTGGGATGGACCATTGGACGGATTATCAACACGCTGACCAATTTCTATTTGCAGCGCCAAGAGATGAGGACAGAAAATTTCTGGGTCGTGCCCCTGTGGCTGGTGCTGTTTTCGTTAGGTTTCTCGGTGTTCGTGAGTCTGTTTGCCGGATTGTATCCGGCATCGCGCGCGGCGCGGCTTGATCCGGTACAGGCCCTGCGGCATGACTAAGGGCTTTCTTCGTTTTCTTCTACTAGCGCTCTTGCTTTCGGCACCAGCATGGCTTGCAGCATCCGCGTGGGGAGCGGAGCGCGTACAGTGCGGCGCGGTGAAGGGCCGCTTCATTGCTTCCAGCGTTGGGTATTGCGCCATGCTGCCTCCCAGTTATGATGCGCAGCCGGGGAAGAAATTCCCTGTCCTTTATTTCCTGCACGGAATGGGCGGCGACCAGAGCTTTCTGGTTTCCAGCGGCGGCTGGCAGGTGATTGAAGACTTGTGGGAGCAAAAGCAGCTGGGCCAGTTTGTGATCATTACCCCACAGGCGGAAAATTCTTTCTACATTAACTCCAAGGATGGGCAGGTCAAGTACGATGACTTCTTCATCCGCGACTTTATTCCGCAGATGGAGAAAAAGTTCCGCCTGACGGGGACGCGGTCCACGCGCGCGATTGCCGGGGTTTCCATGGGCGGTTACGGCGCCTTACGGTTCGCGTTCAAATATCCGCAGATGTTTGTGGCCGTTAGCGCCCACATGCCGGCGCTGCTGGAAAGCCTGCCACGCGGAACCGCGAATGCCGGCTTCACGTCATTCTTAGGGCCGGCGTTTGGCTCGCCAACGGACGAAGCGTTTTGGAAAGCCAATTCGCCGTTTGTTTTTGCGCGCAAAGCAAATCTTGGCAGCGTTAAAATTTACTTTGATTGCGGCGATCGCGACGATTTCGACTTTGACGCCGGCACACGGCAGATGGACAAATTGCTGACGGACCGGCACGTGGCGCACACTGCGCATATCTATCCCGGGCAGCACGATTGGCAATTTGTCGCCAAGCACCTGCGCGAGTCACTGGCGTTTGATGCGCAGGCCATGGGTCTGAAACCCAAGGATTGACGCGGGCGTGGTTTAAAGTAGAGAGTCCTGGAGGGCTTGCCATGAGATGGCT
>JANXPR010000518.1 GCA_025357215.1 Acidobacteriaceae bacterium
TCTGGTAGGCGAAGACACAGCCGAGGGCACCTCCACCCCGTCAAGCGAAGCGCTCGTCGGGGACCCCGGGGCTGTGCCACACGAGTATGGTTGGTCTATGAAGTGTGGATTTCGGTCGACATTGCTATGCACAGGCGAGGGCGCCTGCGGCCCACTCGTGTTGTAGGGGCTACACCCATAAAAAAGTCGGGTTTTCCGTAAATTCTCCTAACAATATCGGTAAGAAACAGGGTATATTGAGGGTGGCGATACAACTCCGCTGGCCAACTTTAATTAATGGCGCGCGAGCTTACTGAAGACCAACTTAAAGATGCCCCACGAACGTCGGCGGCGTCACCCGGAGAAAATCCGGGACGGATCGCTATCCCAACACGAACAAGTTCTGAGCGCAGCCGTGCCCGGCAACGCGCCACGAGCGAGTTGTCATCCGATGACGCGCCTGCGCTTGAGGACGTGATTGACCTGGATGACGACGGCGAAGAAGCGCGCTTTCTACGCACCGAGCGCCGAGTGCCTGTCCGGCGAACCACGATTGCCCGCAAAACGGTAAGCAAGTTGAAATTGGCCTGCGTGCTGGCAGTGATCGTAGTTGCGCTGGGCGGCATGACGTACGCGTTGAAGGACTATGCCACGCATTCCTGGCGTTTTCGTATTGCTTCCACTGACAACGTGACGCTTACCGGCGTGAACAACGCGTCCCGCACGCAGGTGATGGAAGTGGCCGGCGCGGACGTGACGCGCAACATCTTCAGCGTTTCGCTGGACGAGCGCCGCCAAAAACTGGAACAGATTCCCTGGGTGGAGTCGGCCACCGTGATGCGCGTGTTGCCGAATCGCCTGGCGGTGGAGATCCGCGAGCGCGTGCCCGTGGCTTTTGCGCAAGTGGGGTCGCGCGTGAACCTGATTGACGCCAACGGCGTGGTGATGGGTATGCCGGCAAACAAACAGACGAAATATTCCTTCCCGATCATCCGCGGTATTACCGATACGGAACCGCTTTCATCGCGCGCGGCCGCCATGAGGATTTACAACCGCATGGCAAAGGACCTAGATTCGGGCGGACCGAACGCCGAGTATACAAAACAAGTGAGCGAAGTTGATCTGGGCGATCCGGAAGACGTGAAGGTTACGACCACCCCGCCCCGCGAAGGGCGCGTCGGGGGCCCCGGCATGGCCAGCCAGGATGGCGGAACGTTGCTGATTCATCTCGGGAATGCGGATTTTCTGCCGCGCTACAAGCTCTACGTGGACCACATCGGCGAATGGCGGAAGCAGTTTCCGAATTTGCAGTCCGTGGATTTGCGGTATGAAGGGCAGATTGTGGTGAACCCGGACGCGGCGCGTCCAGTGCCCGCGCCAAGGTTGATTGAGGCAGCGGCCCCGGTGGCGGAAGCAAAGCCGGTGAAAGCTGCGGTGGTAACAAAGAAAGCAAATGCGCACCGCGGAGGCGCGGAGGCACGGAGAAAAACGAGAAGGCACGTGAAGAAGGCGTAGGGGATTTTTTGCAAGAGCTAATGCACCTGCGGATAACCGAAAAAGCAAATGTGCACCACGGAGGCGCGGAGAAAAGGGAAATGCAGGGCCAGGAAAACCAATGAGAGCTTGAGTGGTAAAAGCCAACAGCAAAGAGCCAATGGCCAAGAGCCTCAGGCGAAAGCCTGGAATTAAAGAAGAGCTGAGAATTATGGGAAGTAACGGCAAAGAAACGATCGCCAACAACAACGCCAACACGGTGACAGTGATCGACGTGGGCAGTGCCAAAACGGCGGCGCTGATTTGCAGCGCGGACGACAACGGACTGCGCTATCGCGGACACGCCGTGGTGGAGAGCCGAGGCTCGCGCCGGGGCGTGATCGTGGAACTGGATAAAGCCGTGCAGAGCATTCACCGTGCCGTGGATGAAGCCGAGAAGATGGCCGGTTGCGCGGTGAGCAGCGCGGTGGTTGCCGTGGGCGGAGCGCATATCAAAGGCGTGACCAGCCGCGGTGGCATCACGTTGGGGCAGCGGTCACGTGAGGTGACGCGGGAGGACATCCGCGAAACAGTGGAACGGGCGCGGTCAGTGACGCTTCCGGCGGACCGCGAGATCCTGCATCTGCTTCCGCAGGAATTTATTCTGGACGACCAGTCTGGCGTGCAAGATCCGGCGGGCATGATGGGACGACGGCTGGAAGTGAACCTACACATGGTGACGGCTTCCGCCAGCGCGACGCAAAACATTGTTACCGCCGTGAACCGCGCAGGCATAAATGTGGACAACGTGGTGTATGAGGCGTTGATGTCCGCGGACTGCATTCTGCGCGCAGACGAAAAAGAGCTGGGCGTTTGCCTGGCGGACATTGGCGCAGGATCCACCGACCTGATTGTTTACAGCGACGGCATGGTGGCGCATACCGGCGTGGTCCCGGTGGGCGGCGACCACTTTACCAACGACGTTTCCGTTGGACTGCGCACTCCGCTGGTGGCCGCGGAAAAAATCAAAAAGGAATTCGGACACGCGTTGAGTGACCAGGTGCCGGCGGACGAAGAGATTGAAGTGCCCGCCGTGGGCGACCGGCCTCCGCGCTTGATGCCGAAACGTTTTCTGGCGGAAATCCTGGAGCCGCGCGCGGCGGAGTTGTGCGAATTGCTGCGCGATCACTTACGGCAAGCCGGCGTACTGGAGTTGTGCAACGCAGGCATTGTGCTCACCGGTGGCGGATCGAAACTGAAAGGCTTGCGAGAAGTGTGCGACAAGATCATGGATCGTCCGGTGCGGCTGGCGGGGCCATCGCCGATTGCGAAACTGCCGGGCCAACTAGAGGGAGCGGAGTTTGCCACGGTGATTGGGCTGGCCATGTATGCGCATCGCACCACGGCAGCCAAGATGATTCGTGAACAAGGTTTGGGTACACGGCTTAAGACATTTTTTGCGCGGCTGGGAGCATAAAACCGCGCGAGATTGCCGGCGGTAAAAAACCGGCGACGCAAGTTTGGAACATGCAAGGTTGAAAAAGGCGCGGAGCCGAAATCAAAAAGACCAGAATTCAAGAAGACCAGGAGTGTGATGGCATGACTGACGACAAAAAGAAAAACCAGCAGCCCGCGGAAAGCGACATTCGCATCCATTTCAACGAAGATCCGCGCAACAACGCCAAGATCAAGGTCATTGGCGTGGGCGGGGGCGGCGGCAACGCGGTGAACCGCATGATCTGCGCCGGCGTGGAAGGCGTGGAATTTGTGGTGGCCAACACCGACCTGCAGGCGCTACAAATGTCGCGCGCGCCGGTGAAGATCCAGCTGGGAACCAAACTCACCACCGGGCTCGGCGCGGGAGCGAACCCGGAAATCGGACGTCGCGGCGCGCTGGAAGATGCCGACAAAATCATTGAAGCCCTGGAAGGCGCGGACATGGTGTTTGTGACCGCAGGACTGGGCGGCGGTACAGGCACGGGAGCTGCGCCGATCATTGCGTCGCTAGCCAGTGAGATGGGCGCGCTGACGGTTGCAGTGGTGACCAAACCTTTTGCGTTTGAAGGCAAGCGTCGGATGAACCAGGCGGAACGCGGTCTGGCCGAACTGGTGGATTGCGTGGACACGATGATCGTGATCCCCAACGAAAAGCTGCTGGCCGTGGCGCAGAATGCCGGGTTCTTTGAATCGTTCCGCATTGCCGACGACATTTTGCGACAGGCCGTGCAGGGCATTTCCGACATCATCACGATTCCGGGCATCATCAACCGCGACTTTGCCGACGTGAAGACGATTATGGCCGGCATGGGTTACGCGATGATGGGCACGGCCGTGGCGCGTGGCGACCGTCGCGCGATCGATGCGGCGCAGGCGGCAATTTCTTCGCCACTACTGGAAGCCGGCGCGATCGATGGAGCGCGTGGCATCCTGATCAACATCAGCGGATCGAGTTCGCTGAAACTGGCGGAAGTGCACGAAGCTTCCACCATTATCCAGTCTGCCGCGGACGAAGACGCCAACATCATCTTTGGCGCCGTGCTGGACGAAAAGCTGAAGGACGAAGTAAAGGTCACGGTGATCGCCACCGGCTTCCGGGACCAGCCACATCGGAGAGACCGTGGCGTTACGCAAGCGCAGCAGGCCATTTCGACGTCGCGGACGGCGGCAGTTTATCAAGCGCCGGTCACGCCGCGGATCAATGCTCCGCACACAAACGGAGCGGTTACGGGCGGTCCGAACGGCGGCATGATTCAGGCCACGCCGGTGAACGGCGGCGCTCATGGACAGATGGCAGGTACGGCCATGCATGCCGGCTCCACGCGGATGGCGATGCCGTCCCGCGAAAATCCGAACTTGGCCACGGTGACGGAAGCCATGACCAGCAACGTGGAAGCCGATGATCTGGACGTTCCGGCGTTCATCCGCAAACGGGGCGAAGTGAATTGACCCACGGTGAATCAAAGGCGAAGCTGGATTAATAAAGTTAACGAAAGCTTAAGGAAAAGAAAGAGGAGCCGACGGTAACCTTCAATTCGTGGATAGGGCTTAACGCCTTTGGGCAAGTGTCGATAAGACTTTTAAGCGGCTGCTGCGCAGGCAGCCGCGTTTTATTACTGGGTGCTTCAGGCTTTTAGCAGGACTGCAACCCAGCGAAGAATTCAGGGTTTAAATCAAAACAAGTCCGGAAGCAAATCCGGCAGAACCAGGCGATTGGTTTCCCGAGATTAGTTTCAAGTTCAGACAACCCAGGGTCCGGTGTAAGAGAAAATGATGTTCAGGAAAAAGATTTTAGTATGCGCGCTGCTGGGAGGTTTCTTTACCCACAGCGCATTGGTGCGTGCGGCGTCGGCCACTTCGGCCACGGCTTCCTCTGCCACTAAGGCAACGAAGAAAGATTCAGCCGCCGAAAAACCACAAACGAAAAAGCGGACGTCCAAGGTGCGCCGTGCGGGGACCAAGGCGACGGTGAAAACAGTTTCCGTGCGCAAACGCCGGCGTCCAGCGCGGCGAGTGGAACTTTTCCGCACAAGTTCGTTCGCGGCCGGCATTGCTGATAATGACGATTTTGATGGCGAAGATCCGATCGTCCGCCAGGCTGCGCTGGATGCACTGGGCAACATGAATGGCACGGTGGTGGCCATTGATCCCAACAGCGGACGCATTCTGGCGATGGTGAATCAGAAGCTGGCCCTTTCGGGCGGCGCGCAGCCTTGCTCGACGATCAAAGTCGCGGTTGCGCTGGCGGCGTTGAGCGAAGGCGTGATCAGGCACGATACCGAAGTTAAACTCGGCCGCAATTCCGCCATGACATTGACGGAAGCGCTGGCGCATTCCAACAACGCTTATTTTGAAGCTGTAGGCCGCAAGCTGGGATTCCCGACGGTCCGCAAATATGCGCGGCAGTTTGGGCTGGGCGAACTGGCCGGATATCAGATTGAAGGCGAACAACTTGGCGTGTATCCCGATCATGAATTGGATGCGCGGCATGGCGGCGTCGGCAAAATGTGTTCGTTTGGCGAAAGCATTTCCATGACGCCCTTGCAACTAGGCGCGCTGGTTTCGGCGGTGGCGAACGGCGGGACGTTGTATTACTTACAGCATCCGGATTCGACGGAAGAAGTAACGGACTTTACACCGCGCGTGAAACGGCATTTGGATATTGCGGAAGTAATCCCGGAGATGGTGGATGGCATGTCCGGCGCGGTGCTGTATGGCACGGCGCGCAGCTTGCGCATGAACTTCAACGAAGAGCCGATCCTGGGCAAAACGGGAACCTGCTCGAAGGCCGGCACGCGCTTTGGATGGTTCGCATCGTACGCGGACACTGATAAAGGACGCATCGTGACAGTGGTCTTTCTGCAAGGCGGACGCCCGACGTACGGCCCGAAAGCTGCGGAAATTACCGGCAAGTTTTATCGGTCACTTTACGACCATGACTTCTTTACCAAACCGTCCACGGCTTCTTTGCGGACGGAAAAAGGCGCAAGCGGAAGCGCGCGTTAGGTAGTCGCGACGATCCAAAACCGCTTAAGAGCTTCTTGCAAGCAGAGGTCGTTCCGCGCCTAGTGCAAAAGGGGCTCCCACCCCGCCACGCGAAGCGCGCGTTCGGGGACCCCGGCTCGGCGCGTGATCGGCCTCGCCCTCAATTCTTATAATGCGCTCCAATCCGCTTTGATTCGGTGTCGGTAAACGCGCCTTACCCTTTCCCTGTTCCATCCGTCTAAATCTAGCGGCGCGCTACAATTCCAGGGGAATTTCACACCATGAACACTTACCTTCAGGACATTCGTTATGCGGCACGCAGGTTGCGTAAGACTCCGGGCTTTACGTTCATTGCCATTGTGACCCTGGCGCTGGGTATTGGCGCGAATACGGCAATCTTTACGGTGATCAACGCGGTGCTGTTGCGGTCGTTGCCGTTCAAGGATTCGGGACGGCTGGTGCTGCTGACGGAGCGGCTGGCGCAGTTCCCGATCCTTTCGGTTTCGTATTTGAACTACAAAGATTGGCGCGACCAGAGCCGGTCGTATTCCTCCGTGGGCGCGGTGCGCAACGTGAACATGACGATTACCGGCGCCGGCGAACCGGAACGGTTGACCTGCCAGATGGCCAGCGCGAACCTGTTTGATTTGCTGGGCGTAAGCCCGGCACGCGGACGCGCGTTCCTACCGGAAGACGACAAAGCGGGCGCCGCGGGCGTGGTGGTGATCAGTCACGGATTGTGGCAACGCCGCTATGGCGCCGCGGACAGCGCGCTTGGACAGGCGATCACGCTGGACAACAAACCGTACACCATCGTCGGCGTGTTGCCGGCGGGATTTCAGCTCTTACAACAAACGCCGGAAGCCATGCTTCCGATGGAGCCATGGGCGGTGACGCTGCCGGACGACCGGTCGTGGCATCCGGGCATACAACCGATTGCGCGATTGAAAGACGGAGTGAAACTGGAAGCGGCGCGCGAAGAGATGAATACCATCGCCACGCGACTGGCGCAGCAATATCCGGAGTACGACACCGGAACCGGTGCGAACGTGAACCTGATGCAAGAACAGATGGTGCAGAACATCCGGCTGGCGTTGCTAGTGATTCTGGGAGCGGTGGGGCTGGTGTTGTTCATTGCGTGCACCAACGTGGCCAACCTTATGCTGGCGCGGGCCACGGCGCGGCAAAGAGAAATTGCGGTGCGCACGGCGATTGGCGCAAGCCGCTGGCGGGTGGTCCGCATGGTGCTGGCGGAAAGCGTGATCATGTCCCTGACCGGAGCCGCTTTGGGATTGTTGCTGGCGGACCTGGCGGTGCCTCCGCTGATGCGCTTGGGCGGAAAGAACCTTCCCGTCATGGGCGCAGTACAAATCGATGGCACGGTGCTGGCATTTACCTCCGCGTTGGCGGTGATTGCCGGGATCCTATTTGGACTTGCGCCGGCGCTGCACATGGCGGGACAGGATTTGAGGTCGGCGTTGAACCAATCCGAACGCGGCGCGGTGGGATTGGGCGTGATGCGAGCACGCGGCATCCTGGTAATCAGCGAAGTAGCTTTGGCGATGCTGCTGCTTGTGGGCGCGGGGTTGCTGATCAGAAGTTTTGACCGACTGTCGAATGCGGCGCCGGGATTTGCCACAGACCATATTCTGATCGCGGATGTGCCGGTGTCTCCGGTCACGCATGCGAAGGCGCAGGAACGCATGCAGTATTTCGACCGCATCATCGAACGCGCGGCGGCGCTGCCAGGAGTGCGTTCGGCGGGAGCATCGTCATTCTTGCCAGTCAGCGGCACGGGGGCGGTGATCCATTTCAATATTGAGGGGCGTCCGCCAAAGACGCCGCATGAATACATCATGGCCAGCTATCGTGCGGTGACGCCGGGGTATCGCGATACCCTGGGCATCCCGCTGATTACCGGGCGCTGGATCAGTGAGGCTGATCGCGAAACCACTGTGCCGGTGGTGGTGATCAATTCGACGATGGCCAAGACGTATTGGCCCAATGAATCGCCGATTGGAAAACATCTGCAACTGGGCGCCACGCCGGACAAGACTTTTCCGTACATGGAAGTGG
>JANXPR010000541.1 GCA_025357215.1 Acidobacteriaceae bacterium
GGAAACGGCGCTCGAGAAGCAAAAAACAGAGTTGATGTGCAACATGCCCTGCTTAGGCTAAACGGCCTCCAGGGCATTTTGTTTTGCCGGAAGGCACTCCGCAGCCCTTGCCTACTCCCGAAGTTATTTGTCGTCGGCGACGCTGGCAACCACGGGCATCAGGTCTTCCGCCTTGGTTGTTCCCAAAGCTTTTTTCCATAAGTGGGTCCGGTCGTTTCCGATAAGGAAGATGCTACCGTGATCGTCGCGTCGTTCAACTCTCTGGCCCAGTTTCTGGAGCACCAGATCCACGTTCTCTTTCTTGCCGGTAAGAAAAAGCCATCCAGGTTGGGCATGAAACCGCTCAGCGTAGGCTTTGATCCGCGCCGGAGTGTCGGTAACCGGATCGACCGAGATGGAGATCAACAGAACATCCCGGTTCAACCGGTCTCCGAGCCAGCCCTGAATGGCCTGCATGTTACGGCTTAGGAGAGGACAAACGCCCTGGCACTCGGTAAAAAACGTGTTGATTACCACCGTCCGTTTCTTCAGGAGATCGCTGTAGAAGCGGACGTTTTCGCCATTCTGATTGACAAGTACGGTATCAGTAAAATAATTCTGGGCGGCGCTCTCAGCCGAGGGAGTCGCTGCCGCAGGCTCGGGCGCCTTGGCCTGCGCCGACGCATTGGAAAACGCTGCGCCCGTCGTAAGCGCTAAATAAAGAATCGCCGAAAGACAAGTAACTTTCATGTTCGTGGTCGCTTCTGGAATGCCTCCGCCCCGGGGCCCTTGCAACCAAAATCCTCTAAGACCTTCCGCCTTGCGCGATATGCAGACCCGTTTCCACAGCTTCTTCCGCGGCTTGCTCCGCCTGCTCTTTGATTTGTTCCAGAAAACCCGCGGCCGTTTCGATGAACTGCGACCCTTTGTCCAGATACTCCGGCATGCGGTGCCAGATCTCTTCAAATTTCTCCGGATGCCGCGATGCCAGAGTCGCCAACCCGATTCCGGCGGCTGCCAATCCGGCGGGCTTGCGTCCGCTCAGGAACAAGGCCGCACCGGCGGCGAACGACGAATACATCAGGACCTTTTTCCAATCCGTTTTTTTCCAATTCATTGCTCTCCTCCGTGGCTGTACCGCCTCCGCACAATGCAAAAAATTCGCGGGCCGTTCCTTGCGAATGATTATATGTTTTCTGAGATGGAGTGAGCCACACGGTCAAGAGCGCCCCGGCTGTGCGCGGGATTGCGAACACAGTGAACTCCAGATAGCCAGATTCCGCCCGGTACTAGGCGTTTTGAAAAACTAAATATGCGTGGAGTTTCTTTCGGACAAAAAGAATGTGGGCGCCGGTATAGGGGCGACGCCCACGTGGGGGTACTGCGTATGTTGTTATTACAATAGACGCAAATGATCGACAAAAGTTGCGGCTATCCGTGAAATTAACATATCTATACACATCTAAATATTGCGAAGCTCATTGCGCGATTCCGCGGGCCTCTCCCAGAACATTCGCACGTCTCTGAAAGAAGTATTTCAAATTTCTCCTTCATGTTTTTACATTCTTTTTGCATCGCGATATTGACAGCGACCCGCAAAAAGTTTGGCCCCTCGGGGCAGAGGGGCCAAATGGAGAGAAGGAGAAAAAAAGAGCACTTGCTTTACTGAGGTACAGCCTTACTCTTACATTCGGGCGACCAGTTCGCGAATTTGCACGCGGGCCTGGCAGAGCCCAAATCTTGATTCCGTTTCGCTGATGCCCAGCAAGTGGGCGATGCGCTCATGCTGGTAGCTTTCCACGTCATGCAGAAGAAAGATCAGCCGTTCGGTTGGAGGCACCTGGGAGACTGCGCGTTCCAGGTGAATGCGTTTTACATTTCCCTTGATCGATGGCAGCGCCGCGGTAATGGCGCAACGGAGTTGCAGCGCGCCCACCGGCATAAGTTCCCGGACTTCCGCCAGGAACGCCAGATCAATCTGTTCGCTGCCGGGACGCACCGCGCCGGCAAACGCGCGTAGAAACGTATTGGCCGCCAATTGTTCGGCCGTAATTTCGTTTTCAGTCATCCAGAAGGCGAGCGAATAAATTCTGTGGCCGTGCTGTTTATAAATCTCTTGGTACGCGGCTTTGTGTTTCTCCGCCGCGGGCGCCAACACGCCCGCATTGTCGAAGATTCCTTGATAGCTGCTTGCCATGGATACCTACCTCATCTTCTCCGCCCGGAAGGGTCTTTTTGCGTTCTAGTCGGTTGTGGCACGCACTATGGAACAAAGCAATCTGCTCTCCCAAGGAACGCAGGTATCTATGATTTTTTGCAAAGAAAATCTAACTTATTGATTTTGTTGGGCTAACTCTAGAATAGCGGCATGACTTAGCTGATTCCGCTATGTGCATCGCGTTGCAGGAGCCGGATATGTCCGGCAATGTTGGCATTACGATACCACTTGTAGGCACGATTTGAGCGTATCAGCCACAGGCCCAGGGTAAAAATTACAGGGAAAGCGATCTAACGGACAACGATCTTAACGAACGCGATCTTAACGAACGTGATCTTAACGGACGACGATCACTTCGCGCAGGTTGTCGCGACCCAGGAATAAGCGTTTGGACGCAAAGTCCTTGAACAGGTTCTCAATATGCCGGTTATTGAAGATCCGTTCCATGCGGGAACTGGAGCGTGACTCCATCTGGAGCGTGTCCGGTTGGGTGATGTCGTAGCGGTAGTGCGGAGATTCCGGCCCGGTGTCCTGGGTATGGAAGAACGCCAGCAGTACGCCACCAGGTTTAAGCATGGTGTGAATGCGTCCAACCAGCGGTTTTACCAGGCTTTCCGGGAGGTAATCCGGCGCGTCCCAGCACAGGATGGCGTCAAACTGGTTCTCGGCGTATTCCAGGTTCTCGGCAAAGAACTTGTCCAGATCAAGCTGCAAACTGCCATCTTCCGCTTTTGTCTGATATTCCGGCTGTTTTACGGCGCGGATAATGTCTTCATTAAAGACGCGCATTTCGCGGTCAGTAAGAAAATTGATATTGGCTGGAGATGTGGGTCCCAGATCAAGGACGCAGAGTTTCTTGTCAGTGCCGGGAGTCAGGTTGTGCAGGAACTCGCCCAGGCCCATGGATCGCCGGGATGCGCGGGAGGTGGGTTTCCCTACCAGGGTGGGCTTAGCGGTGGGAGCGTCCGCGGGACGGAGCCATCGCATGAAACTGTAATTGGGGGAGCTCATGCTCCCCCAATCTTAACCTAAGTCGGTTCTGGAAAGAATACTCTAAAAGTCCTTTCCAGGGTGTCCTTTAGGACGAGCTGGCGCTATAGGCCTGTGGCTGGCTCACGCTGACGCCGGAACCTGAACTAACGGACTTCTTGGGTTCCACGCGGGTTTCGCGGTTCGGGTTTTCCTTGATGTCGATTGCGCCCTTGAAGAAGGCGCCATCTTCAATCACGATGCGTTGGGTGCTCACGTCGCCCACCAGCGAGCAGGACTTTTTCAGTTCCACGCGCTCGGCAGCCGCAATGTTGCCTTCCACGCGGCCATGCAGGACGATGTCCCGGGCCGTGATGGTGGCTTTGATCTTGCCGTTGGGGCCGATCACCAGCTTGTGGTCACGCAGATCAATGTTGCCTTCAATCTCGCCATCGAGATAAAGGTCTTCATTGCCGGTGAGTTCGCCGCGGATCACCACGGATTTGCCAATGTGGCCAACATCCGCGCGGTCCGTGTACGCTTGTGTCTTGGAATCCTTAGGGACGTTGAGGTTGGGTGTAGTCGCGGTGGCGGCGACAGGATTAACTGCTGGCTGCTGCGCATTGGTATTCATAGTGTTATTTTCTTCGGGTCTGGCTTTCCACATAGGACCTTGTATCCTCGGTTCGTTAGATATGTCGCTTGCGCTCCACGTTGCGTCGTTCAGCTAACTTGCATCAGCCCTTGAAGCAACGCCCAGCGCCGTCCGGCTCGCAAGCCCTTCCGTCCGGCTGAAAATCTTTTCCCACTAAACTTATTTGCGCTCCCGCAACGCTCTCACTGGGCCTGTCCATTACTCAACTCAGGCCGGAACCGCGTTCGGGGGACCTGCAAACGAATCGCGCAAACTCCCTACCCTGGTCATCCCTGCTCCGCAGCAGTTTTATCTGATGCCATGCCGGAACGAGGACATCAACCTTGAATTTGCTCCCCGTCAACAAAACATCAGATCAGCATTAGTCGCTAGTGTAGCCCCATGTTCCATTTGTCACGTAGTTACTCTAGGGTTGCTCCGAAGGTCGAGTTCAGGCTATGGAGCGCCGTAGTTCCACTATGGTCCTTGTGGACAGTTGAGTTACTGTTAATCAGTCGATTACCACGCTCCCTTAAGGCCCAAAGCCAGCATTGACAGGCTATTCTCAGGTGATGACCTGAGAGTTTTCTTTCCAGCCGGATCATGATGGCTAGTTGAATAATACTCAGGACGATATAATTTGCTCCCGGCAAGGCCAATAGCGGTCGGCAGGTTTTAGCTAAACTTTAGTTACCCGAGTGCGTTTTCCGGCCATTTTCCGCATAAATTACAACTGGCAATGGTCTGCTGGCGTCTAAACTGGAAAGTCCTGAATCCATCAATATGCTGAACAAACCCTCAATTCGGGCCTTCGTAGCACTATGCGCGGTGCTTTTTCAGCTTAACCTCGCCCCAATCGCAGCACAAACATCATCTTCTTCCAGTGTTAAAGGACAACCGGCTCCTAAAGCACAATCGAGCCCCAAAACGCCACCGGAGTTACCCTCAGGCCTGCAAGCTTCCCTGCCGCCGGGCGTTCCCAATGACGCCGCACAGTACGTTCGCCAGATCGTCCAACACCAGGTGACCGGAGATGAGCAGGACCACGCTTTGTTTCGCTTCCGCTTTCATCGCGAATCCGAACGGCTCATCTACGATCGTGACGTCATCGAAACCAAGGACGGCCAACTGGCCCGCACTTTGTTGATTGACGGCAAGCCGCTCACCGCCGAACAACGCGCCAACGACGAAGCTCGCCTGCAACGTCTAATGACCGACCCGGACGACCGCGCCAAGCACAATAAGCGCCTGCAAGACGACATTCTGCGCGCTAGAAAAATGCTGCGGTCCATTCCAGACGCTTTCATCTTTAAACATGACGGCACGGAAAACGGCATGGTTCGCATATCGTTCACGCCAAACCCGCGCTACGATCCGCCCAGCCGCGAGCTTCAGGTCTTCCACTCCATGAAAGGAACAATGTGGATCCATCCCGCCGGCCAGCACCTCACACGCATTGACGGACAGCTGATTGAAGACGTCAGCTTTGGCTGGGGCATTCTCGGCAAGCTCCGCAAAGGCGGAACCTTCAAGGTCGAACAGAGAGAAGTTGCGCCGGGACACTGGCAGATCACTTCGCTCGACGTGAACATGACCGGCTACGCCATCATCTTCAAAAACGTCAACGTGAAGCAGCATCAGATCCAGGGAGACTTCCGCCGCATGCCGGATGGCATCACCATGGCTCAGGCCTACGACCTGTTCAAGCAAGACGCTGCGGCCGCAGCCAAGTCTTCTGAAGCAAAGACCGCCGAAGCCAAACCCGGCGCGGCGGGACAGGCGAAGTAAAGCGTCAAGAAGGTCTGTGTGGCGCAGCCGCCCTCGCCTGCGGCCTTTTGTCTCCCATTACCGGATGCCGATCACCCGATTTCTTCTGCCCTAACCCTTCATCCCAAGCTCTAAACGATTTATGCGATCCATCCCAAGCCATGCTTGGGTGGCGCAGCCGCCCTCGGCTGCGGGTTTGCATTTCCGATCACGCGCGATCACCTTGCGATTTCGGCGATCCCGGCGATTCGGCCGCTTCGCGGCCACCCACCCCGCCATTTTTTGACTTTTGTTGCAAACAAAGGAGTTCCCAAATTCGGCCCCTGCACCGCCCTTGGACGGAGCTTGCACGGAGCTTGCACGGAGCTTGGGCCGTCCAAGCCCAAGCCCGTCGGCTGAGGGCCGCAGTTTTGGCCGCAGTTTTGCCTTTAGTTCTGATTTTGGCTTGGCCAATTGCCAATTGCTAGTTGCTATCTGCTGCTTTTCAAAGATCGAGTGACGCTCCACCCCTCAGGGCTGCCCGAGCATAGCCCATTCGCGATGGAGAAACAATAGCGAACTAGTTCATCGACGCGCACGCCTGTCAAGTGTCCTGAAGGACATAGTCAGCAGAAACTTAGGCGGCTCCAGAAAGCGCGGGTCCAGACCGACACCGCCCACGTAGAGACGTGGCACTGCCACGTCTCAATCCCTTCGCTATTTACTTTGCCTGCCCAGCTTTATTCTCCATTGTTGCGGCAGCCGCGAGTCGCTCCAGATGCTGCTTGAACTGAGGCAACAACGGGTCGCCCGTTTCTGTGGCAACTGTCACTGCTTTTTGCACATTCTGGCGGGCCACATCGGCCTTACCAGCGGCTTCAAGGCCATCGGCCAGACTGTCATAGACGTTGGCCGAGCCTGGGTAGAGTTCCACGTTCCGTTTGAATGTCGCAATGGACTCCTCAATCTTTTTCTCTCCCAGCAGGCCATAACCCAACTGATTGATCGCCTGTTCCGCGGACACGGGGAAACCGAAGCGCTCTGACAATTCCCCGTAATGTTGCTCAATGCCCTTGAGTCCGCCCACGGGAACACCTCCTCCCGGTTCGCGCGGCATCACCCAGCCGTCAAAAACAGCGCGCAAGCCGGCGTAGTGCGCCAGAAACGTAGTTGAGCCGTGGTCTTCGTCGGGATAGCGCGCCGAACGCACGATGAAGCCTTTCGGCATTGTCGTGGTGAAGAGCTTCTGCATCTGATCAAAACCATCGCCCATCGGATTGGGCGTGGCGCCTTCATTTCCCAGAGAGAAGAAAAGCGTCTTCTTGAATTCTTTTTGTTTGGCAAAGAACTGCTGGGCCTGGTGCAGCGTGTGTTGATCGTCCCATTGCAGGCTCGGGCTCACGGCGATGTATGCGTTGAACATGTCAGGATGCGCAATCAGCGCATGGATCGCCAGCAGTCCGCCCAGCGAATGGCCGGCAAAGATGCGATACGGCCGCGGCTGGTAACGCTTTTCGATCTCCGGGAAAAGCTCCGTCTGGATGAATTCCAGAAACTTGTCGCCGCCGCCACCGGTGGCAGGAGCATTCTGGGCTGAGCCATCAGGCCCCCTGAGAGTCGCGGGCGTGGGCGTGAGGTCACGCGTGCGGTTCGTGTTGGGAATGCTGACAATCATGATCGGCGTACAGCGGCCCTGCGACGCAAGAAAATCAATGATCGCGCCAACTTCATTGATGTGGCCGTCGCCATCCGCCAGGTACAGGACCGGGTATTTGTCCTTTTTCCCCTGCGCAGCCGCCGGCATCCGCACCAGGATCACGCGGTCTTCATTCAGCACATTGGAATGGACGGTGATGCGCTCCGGCACTGGCGGGGCCAGGTTCTGAGCGCTCGCAACGATCGAGACAAAACAAACAATAAGGAAGGTAGAAACAGCGCGCAGCCGCATACTGAAAACCTCCGGGCGTGATCGTTCGCACAATCTGACGCAACTCACATTCCAAAAGTCTAGCCACTTAGGACATTGCAAATCAAACAGATTGTGTGTTGGGTTTGACCTCTGACTGTTCGCTTTCGTTAGCGAGTGTGCGGGAACGAACAGCGGGATGAAGGGCATGAAAGGCCCCGTGTTCCATCCTTCGCGCCTTTGGTTCTTGCCGACGTGCGGGATGCGACGCTCGTCACCTATTCGACCTGTCATCCCGAACCCTGACGGCGAGCCTTGGCGAGCCGGAGCGGCGTGAGGGATCTGCTCCGCGGGTCTTGGCCGGGGCTACCGCACTTCAATCATCACTTTTGCCAATTTCGGCGATTGCCGGGGCCCCGACGCGCGCTTCGCGCGGCGGGGTGGGGTTTTTGCAATCTCACTTTTTCTTCTTCTCATCCTTCTTCGGTTCCGGCTTCTTCGGCTCTGGCGGCGCTTGTTCCAAACCTAAATCCACTAGAATCTTTGGACTCTTCTCGCCATTGACCAGCAGATTGTGGCATGCGCTGCAATCCTGCGTGATCGATTTTCCATCCGCAGTGTTGTGCGACTCGTCATGGCAGCGGAAGCACCCGATGGAATCTGTATGTCCCAGGTTGTTGTTATATGTTCCCCAGGTAACGTTCATCGCTGGGAACACGTTGCCCAGGTAGATGTCACGCACGGTGTTGGCGGAACGCTTCACGTCGTCGGCGTGCTGCGCGTAGACGGTTGGGAAGTTCGTCTTGTAATAATCTTCAAACGCCTTGGGGATCTGCACGGTGGCTTCATCGCGGCCGGCGAACGTCTGTTTAAGAATGGTCACGCCTTGTTTCTTGGCGAACGGCAGCGCGGGGGACACATCACCGGCAACCATGGCTTTGTCCATGGCGCGTTCCGGCAGATCGTAAATGTGCGTCGGCCGGTTGTGGCAATCAATGCAATCCATCACGCGGATCTTCGCTGGATCGAGCTTGGCGTCCTTGGCGGCATAAATAGAAGTCTTTCCGCCGGCCGTGTATTCCACCCACGGAATCGTCTCGCGCTTGTCGTCGGAAGCGTAGTAGCGTACGACCACGCCTTGCCCCAGGTGGCGTCCGTGGATGCCCACGCGGTTGGCGCCGCCGCCCAGGTGTAGCATCAACACGGTGTGGGTCTCGGTATTCTGTTCGTCGTCACCAAAAGTGGGAATGTCGCGCAGGCGGTCTTCATCAAACTTCTGCGGCCAGTGGCAGGTCTCGCAAGTCTCGCGCGCCGGACGCAGGTTGCGCACCGGCTGCGGAATCGGCCGCGGATAGGTATTGAACATCACGGCAAAAAGCTGGCCCGCGCCGGAAAGCTTGCTCTTCACAAACCAGGACGCGCCCGGACCAATATGGCAGCTCACGCATTCCACGCGCGAGTGCGGCGACCGCTGGTGCGCCGTGAATTCCGGCTGCATTACCGTATGGCAGGTCTGTCCGCAGAAACTTACGCTGTCCATGTAGTTCACGGCGCTGTACGCGAACTGGCTTGCCAGGATCACGTTCAGCACGCTGGTAACTCCGATGAATGCCACCAGGCGGCGCAACTCAGGATTCTTGGCGTCGAGCTGCGGAAACTCCGCGGGCATCAACCCTTTGGCGCGACGCGTTCTCCGGTTCCACCAGATGCCGATGGGAATCAACAACAAGCCCAGAATGAACACGCCCGGCAGCAACAGAAAAACGGCGATCCCAAAATACGGGTGCATGGTGCCGCCGCGCATGGTGATGGGAAGGAATCCCATCCACAACACGGTGGCGGCCGTGACCAAAATCACGCCGATTAGACTGATGTAGTTGTTGGAGAGATATACGACGGACTTAAGCCAGTCGCGCATGTTAGTCATGAGGCCGAATCTCCTGTTCTTGCTGTGGCGGCGAAACCCTCATTATCGAGAAAAATAAGTCTAGCCCGCTGTGACGAAAATCACAAAGCGACCGCTTTGCGGTGTGGCGGCACGGAGTAAATTTACGGGCTGAGGGACTTTACCGGTAGGCAAAGATCATGGCGTAGATGATCGCTGCCACGATACAGAAGCCGGTCCCTAGCGCGATCCAGGCAAACACGCGGATGGTTTTCACCACCACCAGCGGTTGCGGTTCCGCCAGATGCTGTTGCAGTTCACCCTTGGCAACGAGTTCGTCATATTCACGCGGTTTGTCGCGTTTCAGTTCGGCTAGCGGCATGTGTCCGGTGAACACCGTGGTGTCCATGGGAAATTTCTCGGGACGCAAATGCGTATTGAAGAAATGCACGGTGAAGATGAAGCCGGTGGCCAACAGTGCTTCGTCACTGTGGATGATAGTGGCCACGTTCAGGAACCATCCCGGCAGCAGGCGCGTAAAGAAAATTGGGAACCACAGCGTCAACCCGGTGAGGCCGATGACAAACACGCCCCAGAACACGGCAAAGTAGTCGAACTTTTCCCAGTACGTCCAGCGGCCGTAGCGGGGACGCTGGCCGGCGCCCACAAACCATTTCATGGTGGCGATGAACTCGCGCAGATCCTGGCCGTTGAGCAGCATGGAATCGGCGCCGAAAAGCATCTTGAGCCATGACACCTTCTCGCGGCGCTTGGTCCGCACCAGGTCAACAATGTGGACCGTAAATACCGTGAACATCAAGAACGCCGCGCTGCGGTGAATGAATCCGGCGCTCTCAAATCCGCCCATGAAACGGGAAAGCCTGCTGGCCCACGCGGTGTAAGAAAACTTGAGCGTCATGCCAGTCAACGCCAGAGTAATAAAACTCACCACCATGGAAGCATGCAGCGCCCGGTGTAACGGACGGAAGCGCACATACTCCAGCGCGCGTTGTTTGCCGCCGGCGATGACTGACTCCCCAACCGGAGTTTCCGTGGAAGCGATTGCCGCCGCCTTGCCCCGGATGTCATGGTCTTGCGTTGGTGCAGGCATCAGTGCTCCTCGCCGGAAGAAGGATTTTGTTTCGCGTCGCCGCTCGCACCGTCTGCTCCGTTCGCACCGTTCTTCAGGCGCTCAGCAGCTTCTTCTGCTTTCAACTCGCGCCGCATCTGGAACGCCCGCGGCAGCCACAGCAGCGTATGAATCCCGCTGATGGCAAAGGTCCCAATCAGCAATGCGGTCATGCTCCAGAACGTCCAGAACAGCCACGGATATTTTTGCGGATCATGGTGGGTGGCATGCGTCAGGTATCCGGCAAAGCGCCGCGTGGCTCCCGCATGACATTTCTGGCAAGTAGTCAGCACATTGGCGCGGCTCAGGCGCGAATGCGGATCGTTAACGCTGCGGATGTCGTGGGAGCCATGGCAATCAAAGCACTTGGCCGTCTGTGTGTAGCCTAGCCGCGAGACCTTGCCGTGATAGGTTTCAAAATATGTATCGGCGATTTTCTCGTGGCAGCGTCCGCACTTGTTCATGATCTCCAGCTTGAATGCATCCTGGTCGGCACGTTGGATCGTGTGCGCGGTGTGGCAGTCACTGCATACCGGCAGCTGCTTGTCCGTGTGGGTGACGGAAACCGAGTGCACGCTATCTACAAACTGTTCTTCAATTCCGTGATGGCACACGCCGCAGGTGGCCGGCACGTTCTTGCGGTTCACCGTGGACTCCGGATCAGACGCCGGCAGCTCGCGATGTGCCGTATGGCAGCTGGTGCAAGTGGCGGTAACGGTGAGTCCGCTCTTCAGCAGGCCTTTGCCGTGAATGCTTTCGTTGTAGTGGCCAATGATCTCGTGCTGCTGGCCCTTGTAAGCGACCGCCGCCTTATTGCCTTCCTGGTGGCAACGCGCACAGAGATCAGGGACCTTCGTTGGGAACGAAACTGATTCCGGATCGCGTTTGCCCAGAATGCGATGCGTGCCGTGGCAGTCCTTGCAGGTCGGCGCGTTGGGATTGGCCTTGGCGTTCAGCTGTCCGTGGATGCTGCGCTGGTAGAGCTGGCCAACTTCCGCATGGCATGAAGTGCAATCGACTTTCTTGGTGATCGTCTCGCAGGGACGCACGTGCGAAGAATTCACTTCCGAGTGGCATTGGCTGCACGCGATCTTCGAATGCCGGGAAGCCGCGTGGTCGCTTTCTTTCACAAAGAGTATGCGGCCGTCGCTGCTCTTCAGCTTTTCGTTGCTGTGACAGCGCAGGCAGTCGGCGTCCGCCATTCCCTGCGCGTAAAACACGCGGCGGATCTTGTGCGGCTGGTGACAATCCACGCAAGCCGGAAGCACGTTAGCTTGTTTTTCCCACAGCTCGCCGCGGATGGTCTTGCGGTGCACCTGCTCAATCTGCGAGTGGCACTTCGTGCAGGTGGTGGCGATGTTCTTGCGCGCAATCGAAGAATTTGGATCGGTATGCGGCAAAATGCTGTGCGCCGTATGGCAAGACGCGCAGTTCGGAGCGACCGTGAGTCCGCGCTTCAACAATCCCTGGCCGTGAATACTCTCAGAAAAGTTTTCCAGAATGTCATGCTCGGGGATGTTGCGCGTCTTGGAGACGGCCGTCCCTTCTTGGTGGCACTTGCCGCAGGTAAACGGGACTTTCAGCGGCGCCACGGGCGAACGCGGATCTTTTATCGGAAGAATGTCATGGTTTCCGTGACAGCTATAGCAGCGCGGAGCCAGCGCGTCGCCGCGGGCCAGCGCCTTGCCGTGCAGGGACTTTGCATGTTTCGCGAACTCATCGGCATGGCAGGTTCCGCAATTCACTTTAGCGGGCGTTTCATGCGGAATGTCCTTGCCTTCCAGATCGGCATGGCATCCGGTGCATGAAAGCGCCGCATGGACGAACGCCGAGAACTTCTTGCCGTCGACAAACAGAGAAACCGTCTGCTTGCCGTGCTTGGTGGTCATCGTCTTGTCACTGTGACAAGCCAGGCAGGTATCGTCGTCACCGATTGCGCGAGCGTGAGCAGTTGCCGCAAGCAGCAGTACAATCCCGCCCATCAGCAAAGCCCCAAACAGCGCTGGGCTTAACCGCGCATGGCGCGTTTGCGTCCACGGCTTCATCCGCACCCCGGGCCGCACCTCGGGCCGTGTTTGCGGACGGGCAACTTCCTCGGCGATCCTGCGTAACTTACTCAACCGATGGCTCCTTGCGCGGTGACTTACCCGTGAGCCAGGCTGAATCCATGGGGTAAACGTCCGGGTCAAAGATCACGAAATAGAAATGCCAGACCACAATGGCCATCGTCGCCAGCACCGCTTCATAGAAATGGATGGACGTGGCCACGTCGAGCACCAGCTTTGGCATCCACTTCAGAGCCAGGTCGTTGCCCCAGAGCAGAACGCCGGTGGCCACCATGATCACTGATCCCCAAACCAACGCCCAGTATTCGGCTTTTTCCACATAACTATGCGGCGCTCGTGTTGGCATCTGTTTGCTGAGACCCAGGTTGTAAGCAAAATTCTTTACCAGTTCGCTCAGGTCGCGGGCCTTGGGCCACAGTTGTTTCCAATGATCGCGCAGCGGCTTACTGAAGACGAGTGACAACAAGTGCGCCAGCGACGCCGACATGAACACCACGGAAGCTCCGCGATGTACCAGTCCGCGCGCGGAACGCGAGCTTTCCCACAGCAACGCGGGACGCGCCCACCACTGGTCCGGGAACTTCAACGCAAATCCTGTCCACGCCAATACGATAAAGGAAATCGCCAGCGTGGCATGCTCAATGCGCTCAAACGGCAACGTGCGCAACGGAGCGTCTTTATCCGCGGCCGGCATAGCTTCAATCTTGCCGTTGAAGCGCAAGCGGCGCACTTTGCGCAACCAGTCGCCAAAATTGTGCAGGAACATGAAGCCGATGGTCAGCGGAATAATCAACAAGTAGAACCAGCGCACCCAGCGCAGGGCCGCGTGCTCGGAGCTGCCGTTCATCGTGTGCACAGTGCCTAGCGCAAAGCGTTGGCCAGCGCCTTCATGGCACTGTCCGCAAGTCTTCGCCAGGTTATTCGGATGAACCGTGGACTTGGGATCGGACGACGCGCGGATGTTGTGCACGCCGTGGCAGCTGGCGCAGTTGGCCACGATCTGGTCACCAGACTTGGACGCCAGCCCGTGGTATGACGCGTCAAAGCTGACGATGCGGTCACTGGGCAGTCCGAAGCGGCGGTTCAGGGCCACGCTGTTGTGGCATCCGCCGCAGGTATCGCGAACATGTTTGCTATTTACGGAAGACGCCGCGTCTTTCGGCGGCAGGATCGAATGTTCGCCGTGGCAGTCCGTGCAGACCGGGGCCTGGACGATTCCATTTTGGATCGCGCGTCCATGGACGCTGTCATTGTATTGCTCGGCAATGTCAGCATGGCACGCGCCGCACAATTGCGGAACGGCGTTGCGGAACGCAGTGGTCTTCGTGCTTTCCAGTTCGTGCGCCTTGCCGTGGCATGTGGCGCAGTCCGGCGCCGCGCCGTTCCCGCTCTTTACCGCTTGAGCGTGCGCGCTGCTTGCGTAGTCTTTCGCCATGTTGGAATGGCACGTAGCGCACGCAGGCTTGGGCACGCCTTCCGGATGTGGATACTCTTCATGCTTCAGATGGCAGCTCTGGCAGGCTACCGATCCGTGAACTTGTTTTTTGATTTTGTCGCCAACATCGCTGTGGCAACTCAGGCACAAGTCGTTGTCCGGCGCCTTGGCGGGCTTTACGCCTTTGGCAACTTCACTGTGCGCGGGTTCCGCGGCGGA
>JANXPR010000003.1 GCA_025357215.1 Acidobacteriaceae bacterium
TCGCCGCTCTGCTCGCCGCCGCAGATGATGACGCGTCCGTCGCGTAACACTCCGGAAGCGTAGTACCGCCTCCAAAAGCTCATGTCGTGCAAGGTTGACCATGTCCCGTGGACATAGCTGCCGTGGATGTCTGGCGTTAGTGCATGCCAGTGCTGTGTGGCTTCTTCCTGCACCATGATCCGTCCGTCTGTGAGCAGGATCATCGTGCTGGTATTAAACGTAGGCTGGTTCAGCAGGGATTGCCATGTTCCCGCCATATGATTTGATCTCCTTGTGAGTTCTGGGGAATTTCACCGTCCGATCCCGAAATCATGGACAAAGAATCACGGACAAAATTAAGGAGAAGAGTTAACTTCTGAACGAGTGGCGTTTCGTCCTTGATGTTAACTGGTGAACCTTGCGGCGGTATCGTTACAAGGTTCGCCGCACAGGGTACGGCGCGAAGTATACGCTTGCGAGAAAATGTGATGGAAAGTTTTTCGCCTTAGACCATGCAGCCGCAGAAGTACGGCAACCCTTAACCCTTGCATCTAAGGAACGACTAATAAATTTGCGGGGAATGCTAGAAGCGCAGCGAAAGGCAACTCAGCCCGCCATCCATTTTTTGAAATTCTGACATTTCCAGCGCCAGCGGTGTGAAACCGTTTGCAACCAGCGCGGCATGGACGCGGGGATATCCGGACGGAACCAGCACACGACCATTCACACGGACGCAATTTGCTGCATAAGTCTCTTCCGGCGGCACGCGCAGGAGCTTGTAACCATGAAACGCAGTGCGGAAAGCAGGATTGTCCGCCATCTCTTCCATCACAACTAAAGTGTTGTCGCCGATGTAAGCAATGCCGCTCTTCAAATGAAGAATGCTGGTCATCCCGCGCACATCTACTACAGAAGACGTGTAACTCATGCTGGCGAGATGCATTGCCAGTTGTCGCGCGCCATCTTCGTTCGTGCGGTGCGACAAGCCAATGAAAAAGTGGTTCTCGGCTTCGCAAATGTCGCCGCCATCCAGCGTGCCGGGCGCATGTATCTCCAGTAGTGACGGAAAAAGTGGCGCCGGGAAAAAACGCATGATGGCCTCGCGGATGGCCGCCACTTCGCCTTCGCGGCTCGGCGCGCCGGGGTTCGTCAGTACAGCGCCGCGTTCGGTGATCACCGCCGTGTCTTCCACAAAAGTTGAATCAGGATAGCGAAGATCGGCGGCGAGCGTAGTGATCGTCAGTCCGCACTCGCGGAGGGCTTTGCAATATGCCGCGTGTTGCTGAAGGACGAGATCATGGCGCGGCATGCCCAGGTCGACGGTCGTGAGTCCGTCGGCCAGATTGCTTCCCGGAATGCGGACAATGGCGTTTTTGAACAACCGAGCTTCCTCCAAAATCAAATTAACTTGCGGTCGCTTTACGTTGTCGCCAGCGCATTAGCGCGTACACCGGGACGGCCGCAGCCAACAAAACCGCTGCGCGCAACGCGCTTTGTTTATCGTCATGCACGTCGGCAATCAAGAAAAGAACCGAGCCAATGAGGACCACCAGCGTGGTCACCGGATATCCCCATGCGCGAAAAGGACGTTCCATCTCCGGCTCGCGCCGCCGCAGAACGATCACAGCAATGTAGTTCAAGCAGTACATTCCGGCAACCAGGATCGCGGCGACGGCGATAATATCGTCAAACTTTCCGCTGACGATCAGCAGAGCTGCCGCTCCGGCGGAAAGCAACAAGGCCGCTCGCGGAGTACCGCCAGCGCCCACGCGCGCTGCCCGCTCGGTGAAAAGCCCGTCGCGGCCAATCGCCAGCAGAATGCGCGGCGCGCCCAGCAACACGGCGTTGATCAGGCTCAGCAAAGTCAACAACGAGAGCACGGTAATGAACGTCCCGCTCCACGCGGGAAAAACGATGCGCGCGGCGTCCGCGGCGGGCAGCTTGGGCCGCAACCGGCAGCACGTGCAGAAAAGCCAGGTTCATCAACAGATAAAGTCCCAGCACTACCACCACGCCGCCGATCATCGCCCGCGGCAGGTGCCGGGCTACGTCTGTATCTTCTTCAGTGAAATAAATCGCTTCATACCAGCCGTCGTATGTCACTACGATGGCGCGCAACGCCGCGACCAGCGGCACCAGCATTTGCAGCCACGTTCCTCCACGCGCCAGTCCAATCGGCGGACCCGTAGTCGCGGTTTGTCCGGGATGCAACAGACACGCCGCCGCAAGAAACAGAAACGTGATGGCCGTGATCGAGCTGGTGATTTGCTGAATTGAACTACTCAGACTCAGGCCGATCCAATGGAGAGCACAAAAAAGAAACAACACCGCCAAAACGATCAAAGTTTGTCTGTTGGCTGCGCGCGGAAAAAGTGTAACTGCATATTCTGACGCGGCCACTGCCGCATACGCGATGACCGCGCAGTTGTTCAGCCAGTCCGCCCATCCCACTGCGAATCCAGTTAGCGGACCGAAAGCCCGCTTGGAATAGATGTAAAACCCTCCGGCCTGCGGCATGGCCGTCCCTAATTCCGCCACGGAGATGGCACCCAGCAGCGCGTAGCCTGCGCCCACCACCCACACCAGCATGATGAGCAGAGGACTGCCGAGCTGTCCGGCAATCGTCCCCGGCAAGCGCAGAATGCCCACGCCCACGGTTCCGCCAAAGATCACGGCCAGACCAAAACCCAGTCCCAGGATGCGGGAGAGCTTTGTGCCCGGCGCCGCTGGGTCGCGATGTTGAAAATTCATGGATGCAAAGATTGTGCTTTTAGGGATTATTTTCGCTACCGACTATAACTTATACGGATTCTGGAGTGAATCCTGCCTAATAACCAGCGTAGTCTATGGAAAACTCTTCCATTTGCTATTGTTGCAGTCACCAATTGTTGTTATATAAACTGCGCCCAGTCGATTTCTCCTAGTCTCACGAGGTATTTGAATGTTTCGCACCAAGCTTGCGTTGTTGGCACTGGCTATAACCTGTCTCGGTTCGTCCTATGCAACCTATGCCATTGCCACTGCCATGGATGACTGGCAACCCATCAATCCTGAAGAGTTGAAGATGACGGAAGATTCCGCGCATCCGGGCGACGCGATCATTCTCTACCATGAGGAGACCGCAGACGACATGACCCGTCATCGCCACGTTTATCTGCGCCTGAAAGTCCTTACCGAGAAAGGCAAAGACCGCGCCAACGTGGAGATCCCTTATGACGCAACCCTTGCCGGCATCACCGATATAAAGGCCAGGACCATTGCTCCGGATGGCACCATCACGCCGTTTACCGGCAAGGCATTCAACAGCACCATCGTGAAAGCGCATGGCGTCAAATATCTGGCCAAGACCTTCACCCTGCCCAACGTCCAGGTAGGAAGCATCATTGAATGGAAGTACACCGAATACTGGGACGACTACTTGCGCGCGCCCCGCTGGATTGTGCAAGAAGACCTTTACCAGAAGCGGGCCAAGTTCAGCTTTGTCCCGTTTCTAAAAGCCGGCCACTACATTCAGGACAGCCGTGGAGACATCAAGGACCGCGTCTACCACATGATCATCGGGCTTCCTGAAAAGAGTGAAATCAAGACCACGGCCAACAACAAAATGGAGCTGGAACTTAAGGACATTCCGGCGTTCGTGGAAGAAGATTATGCACCGCCTCCGGCCATGATGAAGATGCGCGTGAATTTCTATTACGGCACAGAGAAGATGGCCAAACCCCAGGAGTTCTGGAAGGACGAAGGCAAATTCTGGAACAAGGACATTGAAAAATTTGCCGGGCATTCCGGGGCCGTGGCGGCAACAGTAGGTAAGATCACATCTCCCGCGGACACTCCCGAGCAAAAAGCGCGCAAAATCTATGCTTATGTGCAAAAAGTCAAGAACCTGAACTACACCAATAAAGAAGGGGCCATTAAGGGGCCATTGAGGAGATACTAAGCCGTGAGGGCAAAGAGAAGCGGACGGTGGACGACGTGGTGCAAAAGAATGAGGGCTATCGTGACGAGATAGCCAGGCTCTTCTGGGCGTTAGGCCGCGCGGGCGGCCTTCAGGTCTATATGATGCGCGTCTCGGACCGCGATGAATACTTCTTTCAACCTACGATTCCCAATCCCTCGCAGCTGACGTCAGAGATCGCTATCGTCGTGCTGGATGGAAAAGAAGTTTTCCTGGATCCAGGCACGCCTCTTTGTTCTTATGGCCATCTGGTCTGGCAGCACACGTCAACCCAGGGGATACGGCAAACCGCCGATGGAGGCACAACGCTCGGTCCCACACCCAGCGTGAACTACAAGGACGCCATCAGCAAGCGCGTAGCGCGGCTGACGCTAAACGGCGACGGCAGCGCCAAGGGCAAGATAGTGGTAGCGTGGACCGGCCAGGAAGCTCTGGTCCACCGTTTGAGCAGCTTGAAGACCGACGCTGCGGGAAGAAAGAAAGAACTGGAAGACGAACTGCGAGCGATGTTGCCCAACGGGACCGCAGTGCAGTTCGAGTCCAGCAGTGGATGGGACGACGCAGAAGGTCAGTTAAACGCCAGTTTCGACGTCGAGATTCCGTCATATGCCAGCAACACCGGCAAGAGGATGCTGGTGCCCATGAACCTGTTCCAGACGCGCAGCCCGCAGTTGTTTGCTCATGGCGAACGCAAACAGCCCGTGTATTTCAACTTTCCCTACTACCAGATCGATGAAACACTGGTCTCGTATCCCGCCACGTTCCAGGTGGAAAGCCGTCCGGAAACACAGCCGATCCGCACGGACTATTCGCTTTACAAGCGGGTCTACGGCAACACCAGCAACGCCAATGCCATTACTTTCACCCGCGATTTTGCAATGGCGGGCATTGCCTTTCAGCAAAAGGACTACGCGGACCTGCGGACTTTCTTTTCCGGCGTGAACGCCGGCGACGCGCAATTCGTGGTTTTAACGCAAAAATAGAGTTAACCCAAAAATAGGCTTGACGCAAAAAATGACTTTGACGCGAGAAGTAGGTTTGGCGCAAAAGTAGTTTTTGAGCGCAAAAAGTAAGAGATCCAGGGGCTTGCCTTCGCGCGTGGAAGGGTCAGCCCACCAGCCGCTCGCCGGACTTACGCAGCCGCGACGCCCGCCAAAAACGTACCAGGCTGATGCTGAACATTGCGATCATCGCCAGGAATGCCACCGGCAGGGCCGCCAGATAGGTGTATCTCATGTCCGGACGGGAGTGGCTGAATGCTCCAATGGCCAGCAGTAACAGCGCCAGAAACGCCACGGACAAAAAGAAGCAGATCACGCCGCTGACCAGGCCGATCGCCAGACTCAGGAAGAATTTGCCCATAAGAAGGATGCCGGCTGAACCCGCCGCAACCGCTACGTTAGAATAATAACGTGAGTCAGGCCCTTAATACCGAAATGCGCACCGCGCAGGAGATCATACGCGACGTCCGCGTAACCCAGGCGCCCAACGGTATCTGCTACGGTAGCGTGGGCGAAGTCACCTTGCCTTCCAATGAACTGGAACGCATGGTCGCTGCCGTCCCTTTGCCGATTGCCGCCGCTTTGCAGCGCAAGGCGTTTTATTTTGTCCCGCTGGCCATTGCTGAAGACGACAAGACGCTCATCGCGGAACGCTTTGATCCCTCGCTCGTGGACCGCGCCATCTGCCATAAAAACGTTGACGCCGGCGACTCACGCTACGTTTTCATTTCCACGCGGCTGCTGGAAGAACGGTTCTCCATCGCCTTTGAGTTCTATATAAACGTCGGTCACAACTTTGTTGAACAGGCGGGAATTTCTCCGGAATTTGCGGAACTCGTTTGGCGGCAGGCGGAAGCCAACGTCCGTGGTGAAACCAGCTATGACGCTTTTGAATACCGCAAAGCCGCCACGGCCGGCGGTCCCGGACGCGTGGACGAAAAAGCCAAGTCCGACTATCTGAGCGCCGCGTTTTCCGATTCCATCGCGGTGTACATGCTCTCCACCTGCCTGGACGTGGATTACTACGAGCTGCGCG
>JANXPR010000004.1 GCA_025357215.1 Acidobacteriaceae bacterium
CTTCTGCGCCTTTTTCGTCCACGGAGATCATGCTGTTTTGCAGAACGTCCGCAGCGCACGCGCCCTGAGGATGTGTGACCGCGGGACGCAATGAATCATACGAATCAAAAATTCGGTTCAGGCCAAGTTTGCGCAGAATGGGAATGAATTTGGCGCCATAGTGCAGCTTAAATTTTGGAATCTTGATCACGCCGGAAAGCATGGCGAATGGCTGGGTCATGATCCAACCGTCTTTCAGGACTTTGTCTTCGACTTCGGCTAGCTTGGTACGGCCGATAAGGCTGTCTTTGGGTAGCAAGAAATGCATATCAGCAAAAGAGAATTCCAGGATCACGGACTGAAAAGTCTTGCCTTCAAAGTACGAATACTCGCCGCTTTGGGTCATCATGGGGACTTTGTGGGCCACCGCGCCTTCGGGATGAAAATCCTCCGGCTTGGTTTTGGCCTCGTCAAATGGAATCTCCCACTTGCCTTTGAAGTATGTGGCGGAGAGCAGAGCGAAATCGGTTTCTTCCAGCTTCATGTCTACCAGGTCGTGGGTCTTCTTGCGTGACCACTCGGAAACTTTCTTAGGCAACGCGGCGCGCGGGACGGATTCGATCTCCGTGTCGTAAAAACGCTGGCCCGCATCGAGAAAAGCCTTAGTGAAAGAAAGCGGCAGCGATGCCCACAGGGAATTCGCGAGAGCAAAAGCTTCTCCGCTGCCCTTGTTCAGGTTGGCCAGGGCTTTCTGCAGGGCGTGGGTCTGCTCGTTGATGGCGGCCAGGTCAAGGTTGCCGAAGTGCGCAAACGCACGGATTTCCTTTTGCGTCGCTGCGTCGGAACCGTTCAGCAGCAGCGCGAAGGCAATCGAGAAAGGCAGAGGCGCGATGACCAGATTGCCGGATTGGGCAGCCACGGCACGGTACAGTGAAAACGCGAGTTGGCGATTGGCTTCAGAGACTTGAGACAACGCAGGTTCTCCCTTGAACATGGCAGCCATCGTATCTCGTTTGTTGCATTAGGACAAAAGGGCAGAGGCGTGGTCAGTCGGGGGAATGGTGGTTTGGCATTGCAGAAATTGTGTTATATTGACAATACATAGTTACTTGGTAATATTGTATTAAGCGTGTATATGAATCATGTTTCTGCTGAAGCAGGGTTGAAGGTAGCCGACGAAGTTTGGATAGCCACAGTCATGCTTCATCGCGAGCATCCTGAGCTTGCGGATTTCTCCGCCGAAGAGATTGTGGATCGCGTGCGAAAAGAACATCTGACCAAGACGGTTCGACCAGGTGTCTATGTTCATGTTATCCAGCATTGCGTTGCGAACCGTCCACCGAATCCCGGACGCTATCGGATGCTATTTGAAACGGTTCCTGGCCGCCGTCGGCTTTTCCGAAAAGGGGACTCATACCATCCAGAGCGTGAAGGCGGAAAGATAACTCCTAAGCGTGAGGACACGCCCGCTGCGTACCGTGGCTTGTTTGCCTGGTACGAGGATTGGTGCCTGACGGCCGTCGGTAACGCGTTGCAGCAGGACCCCCTGCTGTCCTTACAAGGTTCTGGCTCACGCCTTTGGGCAGACGAACACGCCGACGACTATGTCCGCCGCCTGCGTGAGGGGTGGGAATGAGCCGAATATTCTGGGACACGAATCTCTTTATTTATCTTTTTGAGAGCTACGGGCCGTGGTCGCAAACCACAATCGCATTGCGCCAAAACATGCTCGCGCGCGGCGACCAACTATTGACTTCAACCCTTAGTCTGGGGGAGATACTGGTCAAGCCAATGGAAAAAAACGATCTGGCCTTGTGTTCAAAGTACGAGTCAGCCTTGGCTGCTTCGTCCATCCTGCTTCCTTTTGACGTCAAAGCTGCAAAAATCTATGCCGCGCTGCGCGCGGACCGCGCGCTTCGTGCGCCGGACGCAATTCAACTCGCATGTGCCGCGAGCGCGGGTGTTGACCTGTTTGTGACCAATGACGCCAGACTCCAAGGTAAACAGGTCAACGGAATTCAGTTCATTGTGGCGCTAGACAAGGTTCCGATTTAGATTGTCAAAAAACAAACGGGGCGCTCGGCCCCGTTTTTCAGTTTCGATTTGGATTTGCTTTTACGGGATGGTGACCGTTGGATCCAGATAGACATCCTGAATCGCGTTGAGCAGCCCAACGCCTTCCTTCATCGGACGCTGGAAAGCTTTTCGTCCACTGATCAGTCCCATGCCACCGGCGCGTTTGTTGATCACTGCGGTGGTCACGGCTTCCGCCATATCGTTAGCGCCGGAAGCGCCCCCACTGTTGATCAGCCCCATGCGTCCCATGTAGCAGTTGGCAACCTGGTAGCGGCAGAGATCGATCGGGTGGTCGCTGGAAAGATCGTCGTACATGCGTTTGTCGAACTTACCATAGCTTGAGCCTTTGGGATTCAGCGCCAGATATCCGCCGTTGTTCTCAGGCAGTTTCTGTTTGATGATGTCCGCGTGGATCGTGACGCCTAGATGATTGGCCTGGCCAGTTAGATCGGCGGAGACGTGATAGTCCTTGTCCGATTTAAACGCCGAGTTGCGGAGATAGCACCACAGCACGGTGGCCATTCCCATTTCGTGGGCCAGGGCGAACGCCTGACTTACTTCCACAATCTGCCGCGTGCTTTCCGGCGAGCCAAAGTAGATGGTGGCTCCAACGGCTGCGGCGCCCATGTCCGATGCCTGCTTGACGGTGCCGAACATCACCTGGTCAAACCGATTGGGATAAGTGAGCAGTTCATTGTGATTGATTTTCACGATGAACGGAATCTTGTGCGCGTATGCCCGTGACATGGCGCCCAGCACGCCGAAGGTTGACGCCACAGCGTTACAGCCGCCTTCAATCGCCAGTTCAATGATCTTTTCCGGATCAAAGTAGTCTGGATTCTTGGCAAAACTGGCTCCAGCCGAATGCTCAATGCCCTGGTCCACGGGAAGAATGGAGAGATAGCCGGTGCCAGAGAGGCGTCCGTGCGCAATGATGCGCTGCAGATTTACGAGCACACGGTTGTTACGGTCACTTAGCCGGTAGATCTTGTCCACTGTGTGTGGTCCCGGAAGATGCAGGCGTTCCCGCGAAATCTTGGGCTTGGAAAATCCTAAAAGGTATTCTGCTTTGTCGCCAAGAAATTGCTCGATTGTTCCCGCTGAAGCGGTGGTCACGTTGGCCATTGGGTGCTCCGTTAATTCTCAAAATCTTCTGTTGCACAGGTCGTTTGACCCGTCTTCGCAACCCTTGCGAAAGCGTAAACGAACGTATTTGCTGTGTCAATCGCGTCTGGGCTGTAAGTGTCTGAAAATAAGCGCCTATAGCTGCTATATCACTCTTTGGGACCAAAGTCTCATTGCCGCTTCCCGCTCAAGTATCGGATAACGATCCCGTCGAGGACGAACGCTCTTTCAAAACTCGTGCCCAACTTTGATGCTCACTCGCCCTGAAATGTTACCGAGCCTCTTTGCTTATTACCGCAACGCTTATTGCCGCAACGTCAAGCGGGGCAGCACAGCCCGTTGCTTGGCGATCAGGGTCTCAATGCCTTTTGCAGCGTAGTCCATCATCTTTTTGAGCTGGGCTTCATCGAACGGATGTTGTTCAGCAGTAGCCTGGACTTCCACAATCTTGCGCGCGCCGGTCATCACAAAATTCAGGTCTACTTCCGCCTGGGAGTCTTCTTCGTAGCAAAGATCCAGAAGTATGTTGCTTTCCACAATGCCCACGCTGATGGCGGCAACGAAGTCGCGGATAGGCGCGGAAGAGAGCGTCCCGGCTTCCACCAGTTTTTCCATTGCGAGTCCCAGGGCCACGAAAGCTCCAGTAATGGAAGCAGTGCGCGTCCCGCCGTCGGCCTGGATCACGTCGCAATCCAGAGTGATGGTGCGTTCGCCTAGTCGCTTCAGGTCGACCACGGCGCGCAAGGCGCGTCCGATCAAGCGCTGGATTTCATGCGTGCGTCCGCTTTGCTTGCCGCGAGCGGCTTCACGGGCCGTACGGGTCAGGGTGGAGCGGGGCAGCATGCTGTACTCGGCGGTGATCCAGCCTTTGCCGGCGCCTTTGAGAAAGGCTGGGACGGATTCTTCGACAGTCGCCGTGCAGATCACGCGCGTGTTGCCGATTTCAATCAGCGCGGAGCCTTCGGCGGTGGAGATGAAGTCCGGAATGATGTTGACCGGACGAAGTTGCTCAGGCGACCGGTTGTCAGAGCGGAAAATTGTGTCTTTGCTTTTTGTTGTCATTTTGCTTTGTTTTTAAGATCAGGTTCAGTCAGTTCGTATTTCAGTCACCACGGGTTTCAGTCAGTACGGGCGTCGTTATTTTTTACGCTTATTTTTCGATGTCGACCAGTTCCGCATTTTCAATGGAATGGCCCAGAAACTTGCTGCCGAGCCGGCAGAACTTCTCAACAGAATCGGTGGTAAAGCACTGCAGCGTGCCGGCGGGGCCTTGTCCGCGTGCGCTGCCCAGTTGGTTCACGACTTTCGCGGCGGTCGATTCGGCGGAGTCTACTATCTCCACTTGCGCGGGCACAACACGTCGCAGCAAAGACCGAATCAAAGGATAGTGTGTGCAGCCCAGGACGAGCACGTCCGCGCCGCGCGCGCCATCGCGGAATATTTCGTCCATATAGATGTGGGCCACCTGCTCGGTCACGGGATGCTCTACCCATCCTTCTTCCACCAGTGGCACAAACAAAGGGCAGGCTTTCTCCACGGACTCCAGCCCGAATTTATGCAGCGCGCGCTGGTAGGCATGGCTGCTGACGGTGGCTTCCGTGGCGATGACCGCTGCTTTGCGCGACTTGGAAATCTCCGCAGCGCGTTGTGCTCCGGGTTCAATCACTCCAACCACCGGAACTTTTACCGCTGCCCGAATGTCTTCCAGCGCGAGCGCCGTCGCGGTGTTGCAGGCGACGACCAGCATCTCAATGCCGCGGGATTCCAGAAAATGCGCGCTGGCAATCGCGTACTTGGCCACGGTGCGGACTGATTTGGCGCCGTACGGAAGATGCGCCGTGTCGCCAAAATAAAGGTAATTTGCCGCAGGCATTACTTTCTGCAACTCACGTAGCACGGTGAGTCCGCCAAAACCGGAATCAAACACTCCAATCACCGGCGCGGCCATTATTGGAACTCCTTGGCGATTTCGTGCACGACAGCGGTTTCGTAAAACGACATTAGATCGGCGTGGCCGGCCAGCGTCTCGCGCTCTTGGCCATCGACCAGGAATTTTACTTTGTTCACTCCGGGGACGTTGGCGGAAAGAGTTTCGATCAGAGACGCCAGCGTCAGCTCTTCGGGCAGAATACCGGACGGATGTCCGTTAGCGAAAGAGGCCGTGGTGTCCACTACCAGCGTGTCGTCACTGAGGAGATAGACATCGCGAATATCCGACCCTTTGCCCAACGGATGAGGCGACGGTGTTTGCATATACTGAGCCAGCACGGCCCGCATCGCTTCCCGTGCGCGCAGTCCGCGATCGACCGGCATGAAGACCTCGGTTTCCCGCCAACGCAGTGCCTGGTCATCGTCATAGGCCACCAGCACCTGAATTTTTTCCAGCTTGCCGGGAAGCGGGGCCGCTGGTCCGGAAGGCGATTCCTGTTGGGTCAAAGTTTCCTCGCCCTTGCGCAGTTGGATGATCAAAACGCCGCTGATGAGAATAGCTACCAGCAGAAACATAATCGCGATTTGGAAGTGGCGGGGAATCAAGGCCGGCCCCCCATTTGTCCGCGCATCTGGGCAATACCGGACGCGATGGCTGACGCGACCGCGTTCTGGCGCTTCGCGCTTTCCAGCGAACGCAACTCGCCACGTTCGGGCGCAAGCTCCACGGCAATGGCCGTGGTGGTGATGTTGTTCAACGGACGCAAGGGAACCCGCAGACTGGCGACGGTCAGGCTTCTCCTTTGCATTTCGCGGAATACAGACCGGGCCAACGCTTTGCTGCGATCCAGCGACGCTGATTGCGCGCTGGCCCACGCCACAAAGCGGTCTTTGGCCGCGGTTTGGGCTGGCGCAGACGCCAGAATCGGAGCGTAAACGCGCACTCCGCCGCCGGCGCGTCCGGCATGCAAGGCCACGTAGATGCCGCCGCGTTGCTCGTTGGTAATTTCCACGCGGTGGTCCAGGCTCACGCTGGCATCGGAATCGCGCAACAAGCGCGCGGGAATGCCGCGTTCTTCCAGTTCCTTGCGAAGATCGCGGGCCAGCGCCAGGGTGACGTCCTTTTCATACATGCGCGGGGCAAAAACTTCGCCACGATCGTCGCCACCGTGGCTGGCATCAATCAGAACCAGAAATCCTGGCTGAGCGCGCTGTGTTTTTCCGTCCGGAACAGGACCGGGTTCGGGGAGTTGTCCCAAGGGAGTGCCGCTCGGTTGGGCCGCGGGCGTGGACGTAGCCTGCTGTGATGGGCGTTTTTGAGAAGCCCCGCGAACCATGAAGAACGAAACCACGGATGCCAGCGCCAGCGGCATGAGCGCCAATTTATTCCAGCGCATAGATGGTCAGTCCGCTGAGCAACTTGGGATAAAAGTCAGTGGATTTCTGGGGCATGACTTCGCCGGCAAACGCGATGTCCTTTACCTGGTCAATGCGCACGGGGTTGAGCAGAAAGGCCACGTTGGCCCCTTGCCGGACCCAGGAGATGGCTTCAAAGGCGTCGCGTTCGTATTTAATATTCTCCTGGTTGCGGACGGCTTCTTCTGAAATTCCCAGAATGCGCTCCAACACGATCTTGTGGAGCTTGACCACGTCCAACTGGCTCTGGCGGTCCGGTATGGAGTGCAACGCTTCAGAAACTATTTCTTTTCGCGCGCGCAAAAGATAAGGTCCCTGCCGGGTCACCGCTACAAACGCGGTTCCGTCCTGGCCCGCCTCGCCAAGCAACGTAGTAGCGCTGCGGTTCTCTGCGCGGACGTCAATATGTTCAATATCAAAAAACGTTTTTGCCGTCTCCAGCATCTGCTCGCGATCAAACGTCGGCAGCCCATGAATAATGCGGTGTGTAGGCAAGATCACCAGCCCGGGACTTTCCATGCGGACCAGGGTCATCATCACGAATTCGTGCGGCGCGTTGGCGTCCGTGGAGCCGGTCTTGGCACGTTGCTCGTTGCGATAAGCCAAAGCGGTTTCGTAGCGGTGGTGGCCGTCCGCGATCAGTAGCTTTCTTTCCCGCATCTTTTCCTGGACAGCGCTGACCAACGCTGGATCGGTGATCCGCCACACGCGATGCAGGACTTCGTATTCGTCAAGCAGGGAAATGTCAGGGTCGTCTTCAGCGGCCTTCGCCAGAATCTTTTCCACATCAGCCTGAGGATCGCTGTAAAGCATAAAGATCTGGCCAAAGTGAGCGCGCGCCGCGCGTAGCAGGTTCAGGCGGTCTTCGCGAGGCTTGGTGTGCGTTTGCTCGTGGCGGTGGATTACTCCGTCAGCATAGTCATGCAATTTTCCCAGAGCGATAATGCCGCGCCGTTCGGTGAGATCGCGTGTACCGGGAACGGTGAATGTTTCAGAGTAAAGATAGATTCCGGGTTCGGAATCCTGCTTCACGATGCCGGCGGCGCGCCAGTCATGAAGATACTCAGACGCGCGCGTGTAAACATTGAAAACGTCAGTGTCGGTGTCGCCCGGCCTGCCAAGAATTATGCGCACCAGATTGTGCGGACTCAGGTCATAGTAGCGGGTCTGCATCTCCGGAGTGATCTTGTCGTAGGGCTGAGTGACCACGTCTTCCAGTTTTACCTGGCGCGGGTCATAGCGAAGCGCTTTAAAGGGAAGAATTTCTGCCATGGGCAAACCGATCTATTGCATTCTATCAAGTGCCGCGGAATCACTGCGCGGCATGGCCAGCTTGTGTGTGAGATCGAGGTGAGGCATGCAGCCATAGTGGCCAAAAAACCGGGGGCTTGTACTTAAGTTCTTGTGCCTGGTGTGGGAGGGTTGTGGTAACATTTGAAAAAACAGACGAGGTCTTGTATGACCCGCTATGAACGGTGCGGGTACCCTGTATCCGGTTCCCCCGTAAGAGCTCGTTATCTCGCATTTTGCCGTGGGTGGCTGAGCAGGAATACCTTGCGTTACCTGCTGGTAATGACAGTTTGGCTCGCGATGGGCGCGTACCTTAACGCGCAAGACGAGAATGTGCACATCGAGCCGCGGCCTGCTACTGATCCTGCCGAAAAACCAACACTGAAAACTCCGGGCGCCGAACCTATCGTGAAGGTTGGCCGCTTGCCGGGAGTGCGATCTGACGTGGACCTGGTACTGGTGACGGTGACCGTCACGGACGACTGGAACCGCATCGTGACCGGACTCGACAAAGAGAACTTTGGCGTTCTGGAAGGCAGCGAACAGCAACAAGTGAAATTCTTCTCCAGTGAAGACGCTCCAATTTCCCTGGGCGTGATCTTTGACATGAGCGGCAGCATGGCTGACAAGATTGAAAAAGCGCGCGAAGCCGTGATTGAGTTCTTTAAGACCGCCAACCCTCAGGACGAATTCTTCATGGTCACGTTCAATGACCGTCCGCAATTGCGCGCGGACTTCACAAAGTCCGTGGAAGAAGTCCAGGGCAAGCTGGTTTATACGCTGCCCAAAGGGCAGACCGCGCTGCTGGACGCCATCTACATGGGCGTAAACAAAATGAAAGACGCCCACAACGCCAAGAAGGCCTTGCTGATTATTTCCGATGGTGGTGACAACCACAGCCGCTACACGTCGGGCGAAATCAAGGCCATGGTGAAGGAAGCTGACGTCCAGATTTACGCGATCGGCATTTTCAGCGTAGGCGTGAGCCAGCCGGAAGAGATTGCCGGTCCCGCGCTGCTGGGGGATGTGACCTCAGTGACCGGCGGGCGGCTGTTTACCATCAGCAATCCAAACGAACTTGCTGATGTGGCCACCAAGATTGGCATTGAACTGCGTAACCAATACGTGCTGGGCTATCGTCCCACGAACCGCACCAAAGACGGCCGCTGGCGTAAAATCAGGGTCAAGCTGATTCCGCCTAAAGGCCTGCCGCACATGAACGTATACTCCAAAACGGGATACTATGCGCCTTCGCAATAAGCCAGGAAAACTCTCTCTCTCCATTTCATTGCTGGCGCTTTCGGTAACGTTGGGACTAGCGTGCCCAGGGATGTGTCAGGCGGCCCCTGGCCAGAACCTGCCATCGCAGGCCGACCTGAAACAAATTCAAGCGACTCCGGTGCCCCCGGATGTGGATGTTAACGATCCGGCGCTGCCGCTGTGGGCCAGAAACGCTTCTGCGAGTATCCCCGCGACGAAAACACCAACACCGGCCGTGACGCCGCAGCCCGGCGCCGAAACCGGCGAAGTGGTACGCACCGGCCGGGGTTTTTCCATCGGGGTACGCGTTGACGAGGTCAATCTTCCCGCTACGGTTGTTGACCGCAACCGGCATTTCATTACTGACCTTGCCGCCAAAGACTTTGTGGTATATGAAGACGGAACTCAGCAGCGCATCACTTCCGTGAAGTATGAGGATGTTCCGGTTTCGATTGGAATCCTGGTGGATAATTCCGGTTCCATGCGCGCCAAGCGCGGCGCCGTGACCAAGGCGGCCATCAACCTGGTGAAATCCAGCAACACCAAGGACGAAATCTTTATCGTGAATTTCAACGATGAACCGTATCTGGACCAGGACTTCACCAACAAAGTCGAGCTTCTCCGCGAAGCGCTCGACCGCGTGGATTCCCGCGGTGGTACCGCGCTGTATGACGCGGTGATCGCCGCTTCTGATCATCTGGCCAAAGGCGCGCAACGCGAAAAGAAAGTCCTGCTGGTGGTTACCGACGGCGTGGACAATGAAAGCCGCGAGTCCCTGGAAACCGCCATACGCGTGGTACAGAACGACAACGGCCCGGCCATCTATGCCATCGGCATCCTGGACGAAGAAGGAAAACAGCGCCAGGCCAAACGCGCGCTCGAAGCGCTTTCCACGCAAACCGGCGGGCTCGCCTTCTTTCCCAAGAACCTGGATGAAGTAGACGCGATCAGCCAGGAAGTTGCGCGCGACATCCGCAACCAGTACAGCATCATCTACAAGTCGTCTAATCCGCAAGCCGATGACGTGTACCACAAGGTGCGCGTTGAAGCCCGTTCGGAAGGACATCGCGGCCTGATCGTACGAACCCGAAGCGGATACTTTCCCAGTGCCCGCAAGAACGCTACCAAGACTCCTCCAGTTTCCAAGGAAGCCACGAAATAAGTCTCGCGACAATCTGCAAACGGACTCGCTTCGTTACCACCTTGGCACTTGTGGCAAATAGCCACTCTGCGAACGCCGCGTTGCCTCTATAGTTCCAGTCACCACCTTATGCTCAACATCCCCCGGCAGCAGGTAGTGGTCCGCAGGCAAGACCGCCTTATGCGCGAGCTTTCGCGGTGCGAAGCTCAGTTGCAAGGCTGGTTGAGCCAGTCTCCCCGAAACCTGAAACTTTTTCGCAAAGATCCCCTGGCCGCAATGCGCGCCGCCGGTCTGAAAATCGACGACGATCTGATGTGCGAACTGGAGCAGGTGCTGAAAAGCATCGCGGGAAAACTGAAATAACCCTCGCTTGGCGTTACGTGCTTCGCCTGTCTTTTCTCCTATCTTTTTCTCCTATCCCCAATCGTTTGTTTTTTAGTTCTTTGACCAGACACGCAACATTCTTTTAGCATCACTACTCTCCGCGTCGGTGAGCATGACCTTTCATGCAAGATCAGTAAGCTTTCATCGAGTGGGGCATCTTGTTCTAAGGAGGAGTTTTCGTGACAAGACGACATGCAGTGTATTTGTTTGTGGCTCTGAGTCTGGCATCGCTTACCATGCGTGCCGGTGACAAGCCGCTGGTGGTGGGGATGATCCCCGACGCCGGCGCAACCCAGGTTTCCATCCAGGAGAAAGAGCCACTCAAGAATTATCTTTCGCAACACTTGGGCGGGCCCGTGAACCTGATTATTCCTACCAATTACAACGCCACCGTGGAAGCCCTGGGCAACGGCTCTCTGGACTTCGCCTACCTTGGTGGCCTCACCTATGTGAAAGCCCGCAAACAATACGGAGTGATTCCACTGGTGCAGCGGACGAGCGACATGGAATTTCATTCGTTGTTCATTACTGGCAATCCGCAGATCAAAACGCTGGCCGATTTGAAAGGGAAGATGTTCGCGTTCGGCGACATCAATTCCACCAGCGGCCATCTGATGCCGTACCTGGAACTCAAGCAAGCCGGGATCGACGTGGAGAAGGACTTCAAATATCGCTACAGCGGAAGCCATCCCGCCACGGCAAAAGCAGTGGAATCCGGCGCGGTGGACGCGGGTTCAATCGACGAAAGCGTTTACAATGCCATGATCGCGGAAGGCAAGCTGGATAAAACAAAGGTCCACGTGTTCTACACATCCAAGCCATTTCTCGACTACGTTTGGGTGGCGCGCAAGGACGTAAGCAAAGCTGACCAGGAAAAGTTCGCCAAGGCCTTTACCGATTTGCAGGAAGGCAAAGACGAACAGATTCTGGGTATTCTGCGCGGCAAGAAGTTTGTTCAGGCCAGTGATGACCGGTATGAGACGCTTAGGAAAGTTGCGGAAGAACTGAAAATGTTTTGAGCTGAACTGAATCCCTGCGTTGCCGGGAGACTGAATAGTGACGGTACTCAACATCCAGGACCTGGTCGTGGTGCGCTCCAGGCACGCGCCGCCAGTCTTAAATGGCATCTCGCTCTCGCTGCGTCGCGGCGAGAAGGTGGCCATCCTTGGCCCCAGTGGCGCGGGTAAGACTACTCTTTTCCGCGCGATCAACGGTTTTGTCCCCATTCAATCGGGAAGCATCACGGTTGACAATATTTCCCTAAAAGATCTTCACGGGAAAGCACTGCGACAACTGCGGCGGCACGTGGCCGTGGTCTCGCAGAGACATGACCTGGTGGACCGCTTGCGCGTCCACCAGAACGTGATGGCTGGGGCCTTGGGACGGTGGTCGGCATGGCGCGCACTACGTTTTTTGTTCTGGCCGAAAGCAGAGGAGCTGGCGGAAGCCGAAGCCGCTTTGCGCCGCGTGGGTATCGCACATAAATTGCGGGTAAGGACATCAGAGATTTCCGGCGGTGAACATCAACGCGTTGCGGTGGCGCGCGCGCTGGTGCAGCAGCCTTCTTTATTGCTGGCGGATGAACCGATTGCGTCGCTTGATCCGGAACTCAGCGACCAGATTCTCTCGTTGATCTGCTCTCTGGCCAATGAAAGTGGCTTTGCCTTGCTGTGCTCGTTGCATCAGCCGGAGTACGCCTACAAATACTTTGACCGCGTGGTCAGGATCGAACATGGCGTGATTCAAAGCGTGGAGAACAATCAGGCGCGGACGAACGCGACGGCTAACAGAGACGCTGAGATCATTCGGCAGGCGGGCGACTGATGCATTGGTTGATGAATCTGTTCACGCAACTGCGTTTGTTTTTTCCGCCCGATCATTCGTGGTCATTCATCTGGGCGGAGCGCGTTCCGCTGCTGGAGACCGTGGAGATCGCTGCCGGAGCCATGGTGTTTTCGCTCAGCGTGGGATTGGTGCTGGCGCTGATCATCGGCGCGCGGTTGCCGGGATCGCGGTTGCTATACGCTGCGCTGGTTTCGGTACGCGCGATTCCTGATTTGACCATGGCGATCCTGTTCGTGATGCTGGTAGGCATTGGGCCGGGCGCCGGAATGTTGGCCATCGCTGTGTATTACGGCGCAGCCATGGGCAAGGTCTGCGGAGATTTGTTCGTATCGGCCGATCCGGGCCCGGTGGAATCACTGGCGTCGACTGGAACGGGTTCGTTTACGGTGGCGTTTTACGGATTGCTGCCGCTACGTCTCAAAGACCTGCTGACCTACGGGGCTTACGACTTTGAGTGCGCCATGCGCGCGTCAGTAATTGTGGGCGCGGTGGGCGCGGGCGGCATCGGCACAGAGATTGTTGGGACCATCAATAACTATGACTATTCTCACACCACGACACTGATCCTGATGCTAGTGGCGTTGATCGCGGTATTTGATTTGTGCGCGCTGGCGGTAAGAAAGTATCCGCGGTTGCTATTGTTGTTTGTGATTGGCGGGATTATCTCAGCGTGGGAATGTCGTCCACAGATGTTTGCGTGGTCGCACACTCTGGACAACCTGCGCAAAATGTGGCCGCCGGTGATCCCGAGGGAGAGAATTGGCGACTTGCCGCGACTGCTCGGCGAAACGTTGGAGATCGCTTTTGGCGGCACGGCCCTGGCGGTCTTGTTTGCCTTGCCGCTGGGCGCCATGGGAGCGCGCAATTTGGCCCCCGCGTGGATGCACTTTCCAGTGCGGCGATTGTTCGAATTCTTGCGGGCAATTCCGGAAGTGGTTTGGGGACTGTTGCTGGTCACCATGGCCGGCATCGGTCCGGCATCAGGCGCGCTGGCGCTGGGACTGCACAGCACCGGGGTCTTCGGTAAGCTCTACGCGGAATCGATTGAGAACGTGCAGCCGGAACCAGTGATGGCCCTGGCCGCCACCGGCGGACCTCGTATCGCTATTGCTAGTTTTGGGCTGCTGCCTCTGGCTTTTCCGCCCATGGCGATTCACACGCTGTTTCGCTTTGAGTGGAACATCCGCGCAGCAACGATTGTAGGCATGATCGGCGCTGGAGGGATTGGCGGCGCGCTGTACAACGCACAACAACTCTTCTTCTACGATCAAATGCTCGCCTATCTGCTGATAACGTGGGCTCTGGTGATGCTGGCAGACTGGGCCAACGGGCAGCTACGCAAACGCTGGAAAGTCACGGAAGGCCTGATATGACTTCGCGTCCAAAAGTGGTGATCACCCATCGCGTGCACGCGCCGGTAAAAGAGTTGTTGGGCCGCGAATGTGACGTTGTGGCCAATGAAGATGTGGAAACTTGGCCCCGGCAAAAGCTGATTGAGGTTGCGCACGATGCTGACGCGCTGTTGGTCTTTATGCCGGACCTGATCGACGAATCTCTGCTGGCTGATTGTCCGAAGCTGCGGGTGATCGCCGCGGCGCTGAAGGGCTTCGACAATATTGATGTCGCCGCGTGCACTCGTCGCGGAATCTGGGTAGCGATTGTGCCGGACCTGCTTTCATCGCCAACGGCTGAGTTAGCGCTGACCCTGACGCTTGGTCTAACGCGCAACGTGCTGCCCGGCGATCATCGCGTGCGCAGCGGAGAGTTTAGAGGCTGGCGTCCGGTGCTTTATGGTGGCGGGATTGTTGGACGAAGCGTGGGGATCATCGGCATGGGAAAACTGGGCCAAGCGTTTGCGAAACTTCTGGCCGGATTCAACGCCAAGATCCACTATTACGATCCCGCGCCGCTTTCGCCAGTGCAAGAAGCCATCATGGGCATTTCGCGAACGACTTTGGATCAGCTTCTTTCGCAGAGCGATGTGATCGTAGTCCTGGCGCCGCTGACTCCTGCGACCCAGCACATGATCAATGCCCAGGCACTGGCGAAGATGAAGCCCGGCACTTATCTGGTGAACGTGGGCAGGGGATCGGTGGTCGACGAAAACGCGGTGGCAGCGGCGCTCCTGAGCGGCCACTTGGCAGGCTATGCGGCTGACGTTTTTGAGATGGAAGATTGGGCGCGGCCGGACCATCCTGAACGTGTGGCTCCGGCGTTGCTAGCGGAGAACGGGCGGACGCTCTTTACCCCACATCTTGGCTCGGGTGTGCAGTCTGTCCGGCTCGAGATCGAACTGGCGGCGGCGCGCAGCATCCTGCAGGGCTTGCACGGCGAAACGCCGACGGGGGCCATTAACGCTCCAGAGGCCCGCCAGTAAGGCACTTTTCTTTGATTAGGCCAGGAAAGTGGAGTCTTAGCCTGACAAGAGTGCAATTTTGATCAAATAAACCTGCTCTGCCTATATTTCCTAGCCATTTAGCCTGCACCAACATACTAGAGCCCAAAACGGGGCTCGTTCTTGCGCAGGATTGCGGGCCGCAAGGCGCTTGCGCGAGGATTGGTTAGTTTTTGAAACCATCGGGCCCTGGGACCGCCGGCAGAGAACCTGTCTTGGTGTCTCCCAGGGCCCTTAAAATTTTTGCCCAACCTTCGGCCTCGTCGCGCGAGGATTCCAGAATGGATTCTGGGACGTCACCAAGCGAGCGCTGGGTATAATCGGCAACGTGTCCCGTCGCCCTGGTTCGAAATTCAAAGCCGCGCAACAGACTTCCATTCGCCAGTCCTCGATTCGCCGCACCAACGCTTTCTCAGACTACAAACGCCGAACCGGATATTGGCCCGCGTTGTCCATGGCGTTGTACATAGGGCGCTACGCACTCATGCTGGCCGGCGTTGCGTTTCTGCTTTGGTACAGCAAAAGCCATACAGAGGAAGCGGGGAAGACAACCATCTATTTTGTGCTGTGCACGCTGCCCATCGCCCTTGCGTGGACAGTAGCCGAAACGGTGGCTTGGAACAGGGACCTGCGTCGGGGCGGACTCATTAATAAAGGAACTGTGCTGGGAGTTAGACAGCTGCCACCGGAGTAAGGAGCCGCGAGGCCGACTCGCGGGCCGAACAGCGTGAAACAGGAGCACAATAACTTTTAAGTGGAGCAAGCTCTTAAGCGGTCTGGTCGCGCCAGCGACCAACAAATAAAGGAAAAGGGGAGCCCCGCAGTCTTCCGGGATCCGCAGAACCCCCTTTTAGCAGTCGACGGATGAGCCTGCTGGTAACTAGAGTATTTCAATATCGAAAAGGTTGCACTGAATTTCTAGTCATTCTTCAACCCTGCCCAAGCGGCCATCGGCACGCGCAAGCTTGGACAACTCAGCCAATTCCGCTGGTACAGTTCTACTCTTGGAACTCTTGCAGATATTTTTTCTTGACTTTCCTTGCTGTCAGGCAGATTCGCTGAAGTGTCACATCCGAACTCTACGGAATCTGGAAACTCGACGTGGTAAATCCGCAAAATTGAAGTCCTCGTGGCTTACCCGGGCTTAAATTAGTCTCATGATCGCTTTCCACCTGCTTGAGCCCGGCGGTTTGGAGATAAATGCGCAGCGGCATGATAACCTTGAAAGTTTGGTTATGATGAGCATTCCAGTCGCTGAAAATATTACGGAGCTGGTTGGGCAGACGCCGATGCTGCACTTTCGGCGGATTGTCCCCGCGGGCGCGGCCGACGTATTTGCCAAGCTCGAGTATTTGAACCCCGGCGGCAGCGTGAAAGACCGGGCAGCCATTGGGATGATTGAACGCGCCGAAGCCGAAGGGAAGCTCAAGCCGGGAGCTACCATTCTGGAAGCCACGGCAGGGAACACCGGCATTGGGCTGGCGCTGATCGGAGTAAGCAAGGGCTACCGCGTTGTGGTTTGCGTGCCGGAAAAGTTCGCGGAAGAGAAAGTCAAGGTCATGCGGGCCCTCGGCGCCGAAGTTCTACGCACGCCGGATGCCGAGGGAATGCAGGGAGCCATCAAGAAAGTAAAAGAACTTGCCACCACGATCCCCGGATGTTTTACCGCGCTCCAGTTTGAAAATCTCGCTAATCCTGATTTCCATCACGACACCACCGCCGCGGAAATTTACGAACAGATGAAAGGCCAGGTTGACGCCATCGTTATCGGCGTGGGCACGGGCGGAACTTTCTCCGGCATCGCACGCTATATGAAAGAGAAACGGCCGGGTTGCCATACCGTGGCCGTGGAAACGCAGGGATCTGTGTTGCAAGGCGGGACGCCAGGGCCGCACAAGGTGGAAGGCATTGGCAGCAGCTTTGTCCCCAAGACGTTTGATCGCACAGTGTGCGACGAAATCATTATGGTCAACGACAAAGACGCGTTTGACACCGTGGCCCAACTTGCGCGGATGGAAGGCGTGTTGGGCGGATCGAGCGCGGGCGCCAACGTGTTCGCCGCGTTACAAGTGGCGAAAAAGCTGGGCGCAGGCAAGAAGGTCGTCACGATCATCCCGGATTCGGCGGAACGATATTTGTCGAAAGATATTTTTGAAGGCGGAAAGTAGCAGGCGCAGCCCATGAGCAAAAAGAAAACGACTAAGAGTGCGGAAACTCGCAAGGAAAAACCCATCGGTTTCGCTACAACCGCCATCCACACCGGCCAGGAACCCGATCCTTCCACCGGCGCGGTGACTGTTCCGATTTTTGCCACTTCCACTTACGTCCAGCAGGGCATTGGGAAACATAAGGGTTACGAGTACGCGCGCGTTTCCAATCCAACGCGCACCTGCCTGGAGACGAATCTGGCGGCCCTGGAAGGCGGAACGTCATCCCACGTGTTTGCCAGCGGCATGGCGGCGACCGTCGCGGTGACGCAATGTTTCCTCAAGCAGGGCGATCATCTGATCTGCGGGCACAACGTGTATGGCGGCGTGCCGCGCTTGTTCAACCAGGTGCTGGCCAACTACGGAATTGAATTCAGCTACGTGGACACTTCCGATCCTGACGAAGTGAAGAAAGCCATGCGCTGGAACACGCGCATCATCTGGATTGAAACTCCAACGAACCCGCTGATGGTGCTCACGGACATCAAGGAGATTGCGCGCATCGCGCACAGCAAAGGCGCCGAACTGGTGGTGGACAACACGTT
>JANXPR010000079.1 GCA_025357215.1 Acidobacteriaceae bacterium
ACTTCGAGCACTAGCGTCTTCCCGTTTGCGAGACGAACCAAGTAATCGGGCCGGAACTTGTGAATGATCCCTTTGAACGAATACGTAATCTCAAACCCAATGTGGTCGTTCTTCACCCAAGCGCGCACGTTTTGGTTGAGATCCAGCTCAAGGGACTCGTTCGCTTCCCATCGGCTGTCGTAAACGCACATGTTAATGTGCGAGCGTTTGGTGTGCTCTATCGGGCGCTTCGGCGGCTTTCCACCGCTCTTCTTCCCTCGTGGCATCTACCTGCTACCTCTTAAGAAAGCGATATTGTGGGGAACACTGAATTCTTGAGCGGATGGGCCTCTCGGTATCGAAAACCGGTTCTAAGCTGCAAGGGTATCAAAAGCCAGTGACGAGAATTGTCCTGAATAGTCTGGTGCGCGATAAGGGCGCGGAAGAGGGACACGAACGAGGGCGGGCTGTCTGCGTGAAAGTTGCGCTGAATGTCATAGCAAATCGCGCATGGTTAAGAATCGTGCTTGAAACGTCGGCCCATGCCGGATACGGCCCATAACAAAGCATTCGACATTGCGATTCATATTCGGCACTGATTGCCGCCGTCAGTTCTGGAGGCGGGAACAGTGCATCGCTACGGGCGAAGCTCATCTCTTCCGGGAAGAAGTAACTTTTTGAGAAATGCGCCCGGCTGATTTGATCATAGTCGGCTTTGATCGCGGCGTACTCCGGTGAACGCAGCATTGCCTCGATTTCAGGATGTCCTGATAGCTGGAAAAGATCGTAGTAATGCCGTGCGTAGGGGCCAAGGGCTTTTTTTTTGTCTCGTTTAAGCAGTTCGACTTTGCCGTGAATGGCGAACATTTTTTCGACGAAGGTCCTTCGGAAATGAAGTAGGCGAAATGGAAATGGTCCTTCATCTTCTGCGCCAAGAGATTGTTGTTGCTCTTGAAGGTATTGAGCCAGGTATGAACGCAATTCCACAGTGACGGATGGTTCACGCCCGCTGGCAGTCCCTGTTTCGAGGAGTACGCGGTTGGCAACCTCGCCGATCCCTCCGAAGCGCTGAACGTAGGAAAAGCGGTCGTTGCGACCAAATCCGCCGATGGTTTGGCTTTCACGTTCGACAAACGATAATGCTGGATGCTGTTCGATCGCATCCCGAAGTTTCTTAAGCTCTCGATCTATCGCATTCTTTCCCAATGCCGGCTGAAACGCTGCCGGATCAAGAAAGATGTCGATATCTTCTGAGAATCGCTGGATGAGGTTCCATCCTTTCGAGAGGCTGGTCCCGCCTTTGAAAATGATTTTATCGCCACTAGTGTTGGCTATTACGCGAAGAGCCTCCGTAACGTAATAGTCCTTCTCAATGATCGCTGCTCGCAGATTACGCTCTCGAAAGTGCTCTGCGGCCCGCAGGATTGCCTGCTCAAAATCGGGATGTTCAAAGAGTCTCAACCTACCGTTTCTCCTTCGCCTGCCAATCGCTGGCGTTTGGCAATGCTGTGAGCATTCCAAAATCGAATCGCGACAAGGGATTCAGAGAAGCGCGCAATCGCTGCAAAGTCCTGCGATTGATGCCAAGTCGCTCACCCATGGCACCGAGTATGGCCCGGACGCGTGGAGGTTCAGAGTCTGCAACTTTGAGAAGCCGATTGAGGCGCCCTTGCTCGGATAGCATAGCCAATAATTTGCGAATCGTGTCTTCCTGACTCAACTCACTGAACTTGCCTCCGTGCCTTAGGAAGTCTAATAGCGCAGCGTCTGTTTCGGAGAGGCTGGCCCATGCTTCGGGTCGCCGGGTATGGATAAGTGTGGCGTTCCCGACCAGCTTCCGGGGTAGGCTGAGGTAGCTGGTGGCAATCTCACCCTGTTTTGGCATTTGCGTTGTAAACCCTAGGAGATTTGCGGCGGCAATGCCAGATGGGAACAGCGTCTTTTGCCGTGAAGCCAATTTACGAATCGCGGCTGGGTTTGGTCTGCTTTTACCGAAGACTGTCTCGCGATTCCGGTAGTAGACACCCTTGCTGAGCCGCTCGATGGTCCCCTCTCGTGTCAGGCGCGAGAGAGCCTGTGCGACCGCTGAGAAGCGGAGATCGCGGAAATCCTCGAACCGCCAAAGGCGTTCGCCGCCTCGTTCGATACGGTGCCGGACTGATCTCATGGCGGGTTGTGATCGAGCCGGGCTTTTGGCGGCTGCTCCCATGTTTTGACTATGAGCTTTAGGGGTATAAATGTCAAGTTTTTTAGCAATAAAACTTGACACAAGAAAGGTTCTGAGCAGCATAACGGGTTCCCACATACGACCGCTTCCACTTCTTATCTGCGTGGAGCCATCACAATCGGATCATATGGCTTTGTTGTGTGCTGAAGAGAGAAAACCAAACGTCGCCCAAGACTTGGAGGTTGATTTTGGAAAGAAATGCTCGGGGCGAGTTGTCCTTCGCCACAGTTGTCCTTTATGAAGGACCTGTCTTTAGTAAGCAGTGCAGTTAAACGAGTGAAAACGGCAGCATCTAATGATGCGGTGTTGACAGTCCCAGAACAGCTCAATAGACTCACAAGAAATAGAGGCAGAAACAATATGGAACTGACTGATACAACAGATCCAGCACTACACGAAGCGTCGTTGTCTGCCGCGTTGATGTCGGTCTTCCGGGGAAAGTTCTGCGACGTCCTTTTGCTTGGCCGCAGTCAAGTCTCCTTTGAGAAAGATGCAGTGCTCTACGACATTGGCGACAAAGACCGGAATTTCTTCTTCATCCGCCAAGGCTTTGTGAAAGTGGGTACGATTATGCCGGACGGCCGAGAGATCATCTATGACATTCGCAAGGGCGGAGACGTTGCCGGAGAACTCTGCGCCAGGCAAGTCCTGCGTCGTGACCGTGCGGTGGCGCTGGAGCCGAGCATGGTGGTTCCCGTGCACTACCGTGAAATTGTTCGCACTCTGCAAGACAACCCGGATTTACTGACCAAGCTGGTAGAAATCTTCTGCGATTGTCTTGCAGACGCCTATGAGCAAATCAATACGTTGGCCGTGCATGACATTCTGCGCCGGTTGGGCAATGTCCTGGCTGGTCTTGCAGCGAAGATCGGACGCCCTTTCGATGACATGATTCAGATTCCCTCTTATCTCACTCAAGAAGAGATTTCTCAGATGGTAGCGGCCAGGAGGGAACGGGTTTCAACCGCCTTGAATGTCCTGCGCCGGCGCGGAATCATACAATACACTAATGGCGGCCATTTGCTGGTCCGGGTGGAGGCGCTAAGAGATATCACGGACAAGGCATCATACTAGGCGGATTGAACAAATTTGGTCCAGCTGCGGCCAAGAATCACGTTCCGATGAAACCTGGCGCTCAAAGGGGTCGTGGTGACCCTTTCCGCGATCGGGCTAAGTGTCAAGCCGGGTGGTTCGGCGCGCGAGATCGACATCAATGGCGGTATCAAGACGAATGGTCCTGGCGTGTCGCCAATCGAGCAACACGGCGTAATCGAATTGCTGCGTATCTCTGGAGGTTGCATTGCGGCAGGTGGTGGCTTCGATAAAATCTGACCGGACATTATTCGATAGGGTTTACGCTAAGGTGCGTGATTACTGAGGCATGCCCGTGCCGTGGTATCCCGCCCCCCTTGCATCGAATTTGTCCATCCTGCCTAGCCTCTAACCCTTTCTGCGTTAATTCGCAGACTGTTACCCTAGTAACAGACATTCTGTTGACGAGATGGTAGGATTGCACGGCCAATCCGCCGCAGCTAAGGACGGAATATGCAAATGACCAAAATCAATTGACGGAGAATCGCCATGAAAAAGATGTCAACGATATTGGGTACGCTTCTCATCCTGGCGCTCACAACGATTAGCTACAGCGCTTGGAGCCAGCATAAGAAAACGCCGGCCGGCACAAAAGCAGCGCCTTCTAATTTCGATGCGGCCATAACCAGCAATTCGAACCAGATGATTGAAAGTGGCAGGCAGATTTTTCGCTTTGATACCTTTGGGGACGAGGCCTTCTGGGGAGATACGCTCAGACTTCATCAAGCCATTGCTGGTGAAAAACTGGGCGGCGTGGGGCCTGGAGTTAGCCCTAAGACCGCGCTGTCGGTCGGCCTCAAGGTGGATGTGGACGCTTTGCCATCCTCCCTGGTCGACCAACTAAAAGCTGGCAAGGTCAACCTTGACGACCCGGCTACCACTCTGGCGCTCCTCAAACTGAATTCGGTTGTGGGTGTCACAGGCTTCTTCGATGCCAAGGGAAATCTGAAGTCCATGGGGATACAGTGCTCCTTCTGCCACTCGACCGTAGACAACTCCTTGGTTCCCGGCATTGGCCACAGGCTGGACGGTTGGGCCAACCGCGACCTTAACGTCGGTGCCATCGTCTCCTTGGCGCCCAACCTACAACCGGTAGCCGATTTATTGGGTGTCGATGTGCCAACGGTAAAAAAAGTTCTTGGCAGCTGGGGACCGGGCAAGTACGATGCCGAACTCGATCAGGATGGCAAAGCATTTAGGCCAGACGGGAAATCCGCAGCAACATTGTTGCCCGCGGCCTTTGGCTTGGCCGGTGTGAATCTTCATACTTACACTGGCTGGGGCTCGGTGCCCTATTGGAACGCCTATGTGGCCAATAACCAGATGCATGGGAAGGGAACATTTTTTGATCCCAGGTTGACGCAGGAGCAATTCCCAGTGGGCGCTAAAGCCGGTTTCGGATACACGCGGAACAGCGATGACAGGATCACTTCCAAGCTTGCTGCCCTTCATTTTTATCAACTGGCTATTCCCGCTCCGAACCCGCCCGAGGGGAGTTATAACAAGGAGGAAGCAGCTCGGGGACAGGTGCTGTTCACAGGGAAGGCCAATTGCGCCAGTTGCCACACTCCACCTCTTTATACTGAGCCTGGTTGGAGCCTCCACAGTCCGGAAGAGATCGGCATTGATGATTTCCAATCTTCCCGGTCTCCGGACAAGAAATACCGGACTACGCCGCTGCGCGGACTCTGGAGTCATCAAAAAGGTGGTTTCTACCATGACGGACGCTTCCAAACTCTGGACGAGGTCATCGAACACTATGACCAGCATTTGAAGCTGAGACTCTCTGGGCAAGAGAAGAAAGAATTGGCGGAGTTTCTGAAATCACTCTAGATCTCCATCTAAATTCGGCAAGGGCTTGGTTAAACGAGTCCACGCGTACGATCTGCTCGCATTAGATCGACTGAGGAGGTGCTTATGAGCACAAAATCGAAACCGCGCGGCAACAGATTGCCGGTCGGGAGGACTGCAAGAAACTCCAAACCATTGCCGCGTTGAGATGACGGCAGATCAGATCCAAGAGGAGACTAGAACACGCGCCTACCAGTTGTATCTTGAAAAAGGCCAGCAAGACGGCAATCCAGAGGAGGACTGGGTTCGAGCAGAAGCCGAAGTGTTGGCGCGGCACGGCATCGAAAGAGCGGCCTAACCGCAACCAAATACCTCTGGACGTTTGCGTGCTCAATTTGCAGTTGGGGCTGTGCTGCAAGGAGTCTGGCTCCCTCACTGTCATGAATGACCTCATGGAGGGTGACAAATGGATGCCGGTACGGAAAGCCTTGGTAGCTACTCGTTCCGTATACCAAAAGTACCCGGCTGAGCCTGAAGTCCTGACTTGAGCCGATGTTGACGGAGGTGTTCATCGAAAATCTCCCGGACGATCTCCACAATTTTGGCGCCTGTGGCTAAGGAACGTACCATCGCGCCGGCGTAAGAGTCGATACACGTCGCACCACCTGCGATTGCACTCTGTACAGTCGATTTCTTGAGCCGCGGTTCCTGCTTCATCCACGTCCGGCGCGGCATCGGCCTGAATTGCTCCGCCGCACCAGGGACAGGCTGAGGGCGCGGCAAGATACTTCTTGCGAATGGCCTTTGTAATCTGGGAACAATCCGGGCATGGGATAACCAGAGACTCCGCTTTGTCGAGGTCCGGATGCGGCAACACCCTAGCGTTGTTGCAGGTCGCACACGGATCGAGGTTGGGAGCACGTTTCGCCGTCCTCTGTTCCGCATTTCTACTCGCCTTTGCAGGCAATGACATTGGATCCTTCATACAGTGCTCCTGTGTGGGGTTCTGCCCAATACGCGAGGAAGTTCACGCCCTTGGGGCATGCCGAATCTGGTCTTCAATTCCTGGGCCAACCAACATGACCAAGACTCTTTTTCCAGGTGGCCCACGAAGCGGACAGGATCCGCTGGATCGTCCAACGCGGGATCAGGCAGCCGTTCGCGGGTCCGCCAATATTCCAAAAGGTCGTAAGCGGTTGCTACTCCATCCGCGTCAACGTACAGAGGTTCATGGAAGTCAGTGTCATCGGGAAGGCCCAACACGGCGTGGTCAAACGTTCGTTCGTCAAACAATTCCTGTCTGACAATCACGGCCAGGCGTCCGCCTAGCCAAAGCTGGAGCGCACGAGCGAAAATGAAGCAGCCGCCATCAAACCAGCCGCAGCTGAATTGTCTGGCGAAGGGCGTAAGAATTCGGTGAGAGTGTGCGAAGCAATACAAGCGGTTGTTCATGAGGCAGGCCCCAGGGTGTCCGGCTCTTTGGTACGGAAGGGATCGAGGACAAACAAAGCGTGCGAAGGAAAGCGGCTATTGCAAACTGAATAGCAGGCCTTGCTCCTCGACTTGAGGCCTCTGCTTTCGGCCCCTGCGTGGCTCAACGGACTGTGAATGCTGTTCGAGCAGGGTGATGAGTGAGGCCCCTGTTTGGATCGGCAGTTCGGGCAACGGCGATGGCACATCTGCCGCGATGAATGCGAGAGGCATACCGTCTTCCACGGACGCCGCGTCCGGCAGAACATCAGGATCTGGCGGCAAGACCCACTGTTCAAGATCGACCATCCTGAATGCAGCAGCTTCAGGGCCTACGATGACCGGCACGATCTCGGGCTGTTGTCGCTCCGCGGCGCTTTCAGGTTCCACCACCGGATAGCGATCCAGCAGGCTTGTCAGGATCGGAAGGCCCTTCTTCTCGTCGGTCGGAACGAAGAAGCGCTGCTTGAACTTGATCTGCTCGTTGATGAGACCCAGTTCTCTGAGTTCCTGAAACCGATCACAGTCCACGCAGACCAATTCGATTGCCGGCTCGCGCTGCAGCGTTGACCGCTTCAACCGCAGGTTCGATACGAGATCGATCTGATCACCCTGCCGCAATACTGCCGTGAAGACCTGCAGCGGATCGCTGGCGGAGCTTCCAAGCCCGAGTGACCTGAGAACTTTGCCCACGCCTGTAGGCGGGATTTTCACCCCGACAATTCGCTGGCCATCTTTGGTACAGACGCGGATGACGTGCAGCTTCGAATCGCCCTCGGTTTTGAGTTTGTGCCACAGCGGAATGATCGCGCCTGCGATGATGTGCACCGCTGAAGTTTCAATGGCGGGCGCGGCGGCATAGCGAACATTCCACCAAGGCATCGGTTCATCGGGTCGAACGACTCGATACCTTTCGTTGAGGTCCTTCTCACCGATATACGATGTCCGCGCCGCTTCTGGTTTCCAAACCGAATAGGTCAGGAACGTCGTTCCGTTGCTTGGGTCCGTGTGGCGGCCTGACGGCAGAACCAGCACGTAGTCCCCTTTCTTCCGGTGTTGAAGAAAGGCTCCAGCGTTATTGATTCGTAGCCGTTCAGCTCTGTCGAACGGCACCGTGTCGCTTGGCCGGTCCACTTCCAAGGTGTAGAGCACCGTCTCGGCGCCCGTTACTCGGTCAACGTGAACGACGACCGGAGGCTTTGCCACTCTGATCGCCAAGGCCTTAATATCCGTGACCCCTTCATCGAAGGTGCCACTTGCCTTGGCATACCGGACCGTCTGGTCAAACAGGCCAGCGAAATAGTCGAAGAGTGCGTTCTGATCCTCGACATCAAGGGCGAGGATGCGGTTGAGGAAACGCGGAACGTTATATTCATCTTCTTTGCGGATTTGCTCAACTCCATCCCGAATGACAAGCAATCCGATGTCTCTTAATGTCTGTTTAGGGTTCTTCAGACCGTGAACGCTCTCGCCGGCAACGATCCGCCTGTACATCAGGCAAAGTGCGGATTTGCCTTCTTCGGTCTCGAAGTTATATCTCTGCCAGTCGGCGTTGTCGGCGGCTCCTCGGTCGCCCTTTGTTAGCGCGCCTAGACTTGCCAATCTCCGGGCTATGGTAGAACTAAACCGCTTTTCCCCGCCCAGCTCTGTGCTCAACAGGATGTATTCCGGGGGAACGGCCTGGTCGCTTCTATGGGTACGGCCGAAGCATTGCATCTGCTTGTCTGCGCTCCAACCGAGTTCGAGAGTGATGTGGACGCGCCGCTCGCGATTTTGAGCGCGATTGGAAGAGTGGAGCGAAATGCCAATCGAGCCGGCGTCGCTGATGATAGCTACCCGACACCTTGCCCCCTGGAATCGCTCCATCGAGTCCACGTTGACGCGGTGCGTCGGCACGCCTTCCGGGGCGCGCTTCTTGTACTCGACCGTGCCGCTGTGGGGATCGCGAATCAGGCGGCGTGTTCGGCCCGTTAGTTCCGCGACATTCTTCTCGCCAACATGATTGACGAGCTGGTCAAGAGGGTTTTCAGGAAGATGGAGCGCGGATAACCCATCCAGTAGCGCCTGCTTCATTCTGAGCGCTTCCTGACTCTGGACCGGAGACCCTGATTTGTCGGTCACCAGGACTTTTATAGTTTGGCCAGTGGCCTTGTCAGTCTCATCGCGGTAAACAGCGGTCGGGAAACCACGCTCGATCATCGCTGCTATGACCTCGCGCGGGGAGAAGTCCAGGTCCTCTAGGGTGCCGCCATCTGCGGTCACTCGCGATATCTGTTCACGAGTCTTGGCTTCCCCGGTCCCAACCAACGAGATCACAACGGACTTACCGTTCCCCAGTGCAGCCTCGGCTTCCTCAATGACACTCGGCACTTTGAACGCGCAGATTACTTGGCGAAAGAAGCGCTGATGATCGCCCCAGAACTTCTGCAACGCGTTGCCTCGCGCACGCGGCCCGGCATTTGTGATGTCGAGAGCTGCTTCGATGTTTTGCAACACGACCCGCCACGCCTTGGCCGCGTGGTTGTACATCGTCCGCTGTTCCGCGGTGAGAGGATGAACGCGCTCTCTATACTCGACGGCCTTGCCGCTGGTCTGATCGACACCGAATGAGATAGAGCCAGACAAATACATACCCAGGCTCTTCATATCGCGGCTGGCCATTTCCATGGCGCCGACGCCGCCGCTGTCGATCTCGGCCAGGAACTGCGTGAAACCCTCCGGGAAATTGGTGCCGGGACCCCACAGACCGAGCCTCGTCATGTACGCCATGTTGCGCACGTCGGTGGCCCCGGTAGCGGACGAATAGACAACCCTGTATTCGGGATTGCGTTTTGGATTTTGCAGGTCGATGACGGCCTGTCCGGTCTGAGTCGGTTCACCCCTGCCGCTGGCCAGAGCGTTCTTCGCTTTGTGCGCTTCGTCGAGAATGACCACCGGCTCCCGGCCAAGCCACTTCTGAATCTGGTCGAGCCTCTTAGCGCCACTCTTGGCCGTGGAAATCAACGAGGAATAGGAGCTAAAGATAACGCCGCAGGGCGCAGTGATATCGCCCGCCACGGAATAGTCATTGATCTGGGCCAGGGGGATGCGCACGCCAAGATCATTCAGGTCCCGCCGTGTCGATTCCAGCAGGTCGTTATTTACCGAGAGCCATAAAGCTCGTCGTCTGTTCTGGAACCAGTTATCGACGATGATCCCAGCCAGGACGCGGCCTTTGCCTACGCCTGTTCCATCTCCAACATAGAAACCGCCCCGTGCGCCATCCGGCAATCTTTGTTCATGCCGCTGGCCGGCATAGATCACTCGTTCAACTTGGATGATCGAGAGCTTGCCTTCGGTGATGACCTCCAGAGGTAGTCGAGGACGATACGTAACGTTCGGAGGCGTTACCGACGCCATGGATGCTGACTCGACGATGGTGGACGGATGGGGCACGCCACCTCTGAGTTTCGCGGGAACATACGGCACAAATACCGAATTAACAGTTTGCGCGCCGTCATCCTCGGCGTTAGCTTCGCTCGGAGCGTTATGAATGATGCGCCGGGGAATTGTCCGGAGAGATGCCCATGCCTCTTCGACGCTGTCCGCGCTGCCCCAAACGATGTGGCTAAGTTGCCGCTGCCAGTTGCCTCCTGGCGTTGCGCCGACCTTGTCAATGACCAGGACCTGCACACCCCAGTGCGAGCCGTACTTGCGATACACCTTGGCACTTAAACCAAAGTTCGCGCGCACGTTGTAGGTGGCGGCCATCTTTTGCCACCAGCCGGTGACGGCTGAACGCTGAAACGCCACGTTTTCGCCAGCAATTGCAACCAGTCGCCCTCCCTCGGACAAACGGCGCAGGGCGCTTTCGATGTGGCGCAGCCCATACTTCGCGTGGTGTTGTACCACTCGCCCGCCCGTTGCGGTAAACGGTGGATTCATGAGGACCAGGGTGGGGCGAATCTCCGATGGAAGCACATCGTCGATAATTTCCGCATCGACGTCATAAGTTTCGAAGCCGAGTTCGGTTGTGAGCAGTGCGCGGCGCCTCGGATTGATCTCGTTGCATACGACCCGCGCTCCGATGCTGCGCGGCCAGATCGCCAAACTTCCAGTGCCGGCAGATGGTTCAAGAACGATGTCGCCAGGCTGCAAGTCGAGCAACTTGGCAGCAAGGAAAGCGAGTGTCGGCGGAGTCGAAAACTGCTGAAACTCCGTTTGCTCGACTGTGCGATCGGTTTGCGTCGCCAGGCGGTCGGTCAAGGCGCTCAGAGTTGCGAATGCTTTCGCATTCATGCTCATGAGTACTTGCGCGTCTGTTTCCAGCAAGTGCTTGTTCACCGCCGTTTCCAGCGCGTCGTACGCATCACGTGGTGTGTAGATTCCTTGCGCCCGGGTACCGCCGAGAGTGTGGTCGGCAATTTCGCTGAGCTTTGGGTTATCGAAGGATTCACCGAGGGCAAGACGTCGCGCAAGCTCGGCGACCAAGTTGTGCATACCAGTGCCGAGTTCTGCGCTCATGATGAATTTCCTCGCTAGGTTGGCTGGTGAGAGAAGGCTTGATGGCGGCAAGCAGATGAATAATTCCGGGCGGTAGAGGAATGAGGAATGATGAAGCCACAGGAGGGGGTAGGAGGCCCTCAGGCGGGCGGGACTTCAGAGAAACGGAGAATAGTTCCTAAACAGAGGCGATCTCGTTCAGGTCTCGTCGTCCTCACCCTGCTTGAACTTGAGGGACTTCACCGAGTCGGCGACGTCCACGTCATTCCGCTCACCGAGATAGACCGGCTGGAACAAGCTTCCGCCGACATGCGCATACAAATAACGCACCTCGACTAGAGAGCCTGTTGCCGGAATGCGGAAGTTTGCTGGAATAGTGACGTTGCCGATCTCGACAAGACTTTCGCCTGGATGCTGGTAAACACCCAGGGCCACGCTGCGCTTGCCTTCGTTTGGAGCCAACACCTGGCAAGTCGCCGTGGCGGTGAACTTGAATTTCAGATGGTCCCCGCCCGATGTCGGGCGGCCAGGGAGGTACTTGGCGGCCATGTTCTTGAATACGACCCCTTCCGCGCGCTCGGCCTTCAGCCGCTCAAAGAGCTTTCGCTTCGCCGATGGATTCCAGGCGTCCGGGATCAATCGAAAAGCGCCGTCACTGGAAGAGCCTTCCAGTAGCAGGCTCAGCTTGCCGAAGCGTTGCGCCACGCTCAGATCGCGCAGATCTTCTCGGTCGAGTTCGAGCAGGTCGAAGACCCAATAGATGTCGCCGATGCCTTCTCCGTCGAGGACGAAGTCGCCGCCGATTTCCAGAATTGCCTGTTCAATCGCGGTGGACATGCCGACGAACATCCCCTTGCGGTTGATCCCTTCGATGACGTGGCCAGACTTGCGAACCAGCAACCGAAAGCCGTCTTTCTTTTCTTGCATGCACCAATGGCTGTCTGCGATCAACTCGTCGACTCTCGCCACGTCAACTGGATTGAGCAGCTGTGGCAGCAGACCGCTCTGACGGCCCGCTTGTTCCGAGTTTTGGTAGGGCGTGCCGACTTCGTCTTGTGTGTAGCCCTTGCTCTTCTTCTCAGCCACGAACCGGTCGTAGATGTTCTTCGCTTTTTCGTAAGGCACCGGAGCCAGCGTCTTGGTCCCCGACTGGAGCGTGCTGCCCCGCCGCCCGAACTGGAAGTTGACGACATAGCCGCCAGCGGTGGAATTCAAGTGAACGTGGTAGACCTTGTCGGACCGGCCTTCGTTGTAATAGAGACTGATCTTCTCCTCGTTTTCAGTAATCATGATTTCCTTTCGTGGCGTTGTTGTGAAGAGTGCGGCGTGACCGCGTGAATCTTGGAATGGAAATGAGACGATGGTGAGCGGGGCGGCCGAACTGCAGCAAAAACAAGATGGGATCAATCGACGCTGATCTGGACCGTTTCGCCGAAGGGCGCGGTCCCGCGTGAATCGGTCACCCAGAGAACGGGGTATTCGGGAGGGTTCGGATAGGAATGGCAGCAAAGGTCGGTTAGATAGATGAGGCAAGCAGGCCTAAGATCGTTCTGTTCGACCCACTCGAATACCGGGCGGAAATCTGTTCCGCCGCCGCCCTTTGGCTCAAGGCTGATGGGTTCCGATGGCCCGAATTGTTGTGATGACTGGACAGCGGCATCGCAATAGACAACGTGGATTGCTTCGGGCTGCGCCTCGTCCGAAATCGCCGTGATCTCACCCGCGAATTGTTCCAGCTCGTCTTTGCCGATGGACCCAGACGTATCGACGCCAATCACGATCTCCCCGACGCCGCTCCGGGCTACAGACGGCAGGTAGAGGCCCGCGCCAATGTGTCGCCGGTTCGGTGGCGTCCAGCGGTAGTCGGACATGGTTGTCGCGGCAACAAAAGCGCGCAGAATGGCACGCCAGTCCTGTTGCGCTTGACGGTTCTCGCTGAGAGGCCGCTCAAGGTCGGCAGGCGCGTTGCCGCACGCTTTGGCCGAGCGCATAGCCCGTTCGGCCGCAATCGACCATTCGTGCTGCTGACGGCTCATCTCCGCAGGCGAAGCAGGATCGCCATTTTCGTCGGCAGCGTCTAACACCTCGCCGATCCCTGCGGGAGAAGCGTCAATTCCCGCTCCGTGGGCACCGCAGTTGGGACTCCCGCCTCCTGACGATGCGTTTTGTGTTGTCGAAGGCGAACTTGGGCCGGGTTGTGATTGACCGTTGCTCTGGGAACCGCTTCCTGACGCTGCGCTGGAATTCTGGTTTGATCCACCACCTGAGCTAGCATCCTTCTTCAACCGTGCGTAAATTTCTTCCGCCGACAGGTTCTCGTACTGAGGATCAAGGAGCACGCCCGCAGGAAGCTTCAACCCGTTCTTCAACACGATAGGATTGATGGCATAGTCTGCTGCGTGATTCCACAATCTCGGCTCCCGCACTCCACGACGAGCGTGGTGTCCGAGAGCGCAGTGGAGGACTTCATGGGCAATGCACCCCTCCAACTCCGCAGGAGTCAAGGACTCTACAAATGACGGGTTGTAGACGATGCGAGTGCCGTCCGTGGCCAGCGTCGGACGCGAGCCCGGCATGAGCTTCAATTTCAAACAGAGCGTTCCAAAGAATGGCTGGTTGAGCAGGAGTTGTGTCCGTGCCCGCGTCAATTTCTGTTCGACAGTGCTTTGCGCCCTCATATGCGCCTCACTTCAAAGAACCGCTGATTGAGTTGTGCCCGTGGCGTAGTGACCCGCCGCTGTGTGAGACGTGGTGCCTTCATGCCATTTCCCACGTAGTTGTTGGCGGAACACCCATGTAGGCAGCCATGCGCTCTGCAATCGCTGTAGCAACTTTCGCCGTATCTGTGCACGCGGATTCGGATTTCCGCAACTCGTCTGGATCAACAAGGAGCGATGCACGGACTTCGGAGGCCATACGCTCAAGATCGGTATCCCGTGTGATGTTGAGCCTAGGGAGAACATCCACAATCTCCACGATGTTGCTGATCCATGAATCGTAGAGCTTGCGCCCCTTCCCCTTTTCCATTGCGTTGTACTCCGTCAGGCGATCAGACATGTGTCGCACAACCTGGTACAAGCGTTGCCATAGGTCCCGCGTCCCGACTTGCAGAGACGCTTGGAGCGAAGCCTCGATCTGGCGTTTGACTCGCTGCCGGTCCTCTTCCCCCAGGGACACACGAAAGTCGGAGGCATCCGGGAGTGGCATCACCTTGGTCTCGAACGAAAACTTGGACCGAAGCTCGGGGGCACGGAGTAGGCTCATCTTGCCGTTTTCTTCCAGATGCATTCCCGGATAGTCGTCAATGTTGAACAGTGTTCCAAGCCTGCTATGCTCCCTGCTCTGCTCGGTCACGAGGTCCGCAAAACCCGCTTCGAACCTATTGACGGCGGGCTCAAACCGCGCAAGGTGACCACGCATCTTTTCAGCATGCTCCATGTAGGTTGCTGCTGGAAGAACACGGAAGCCCTCGTCGCTCCATGGAAGCGTCAGGAAGTAATGATCCTGCCGGGCCTCGCCGGCGATCTGGTTAAGCTCCTCAAGCGCCTCACGCGGAACGAGCTTCTTGTTATAGCGCCCGGCGTCCTTTTGAGCCTTGTGGCGTAAAGCAATCTCTTCCGTCGCGTTTGGGTCGTACTTGCTGGCCGGCCAGACGCGGATGGAAACCGAGGACAACATGGCCTTGGACGCAAGAGAGGTTTGCTCAATCGGGCCAACGGGAAAGTCGAGGGGCAATCGCGATGCTGGTGGAACGGCTGCGGTAGTCATTTGTGTGAAGCTCCTAAGTTGTATTTTGGGTGGGTATTAAAGAAAGCGGACCAGCCGTTAGGCGAGCACGTTATGATTCTCGACCGCCCAAGCGGTGTAACCGGCGGTGTGACGGATGTTCGGATCGCGAAGCGATGCATCGCGCACGGCCAGCACGTTGAATTCTGTCGGCATGCGCTTCAGGTACTGGTAGACCCGATCAAAGTTGATGTCTGAGGCGCGATGGGCCAACGCCGTTGCGACTGCGAACTGGGCTGCCGCGTTGTCCGGGACTGGCTCCTGGTGGGGATTGAGAAGGATAGCGTCGATATTGGGCAGGTTCCGGAACGTCGACAAGAATGCGGAAAATTCCGTAGCTGCGCCGGCCCCTACCGCGCCCGCGATCAGTTCATGCTCAATCTTCGCCGTTGGGTTCGAGTTGAGAATGCGCGACACGAATTCCCAGGACCGTGGCGATGGAAAAGCATTGTTGTCGCGCTCGAAGGCGCTCAGTAATGCTGGCCGGAAGCGCAGGAAAGCAATTACCTCGGGGCGTATCTTCGCTTGAATGGCCCAGGCCGACCATTCCTGGATGTCTACTTCGAAGTCCAGATGGACGAACCGGTTCCGCAATGGTGTCGGCATTCGGCTCGTAACCGCACGATCTGAGTCACGGTTTCCAGCGGCAATGATGGACCAGCCCTCCGGCAGGACGTATTCACCCAGCTTGCGATCCAACACAAGTTGGTAGCAGCTGGCTTGGACCATCGCCGGCGCAGCGTTCAATTCATCCAGGAACAGGACTCCTGCTCCATCTTGTGGGAGGAAATCCGGTGTGGCCCACTTCGAGCGACCCTCGCTGAGGTACGGAAGACCGCGCAGGTCGACCGGGTCAAGCAAGAGCGCACGAACGTCGCGAAGAGGTAGGGAGCGCCTTTCGGCGACTTGGCGGACAACGCCTGACTTGCCGACGCCAGGGCCTCCCCAAATGAACACGCTTTGTCGGGCATCAATGAGGCCGTTCAAAGCTTCTGATATGTCTGAAGGTTTCATGAGTATTTTCCTGTTCCCGGAGAAATGAAGCGGTGTTCATCGGGAAAATTTAGAGATGAAGAACGAGAGGGCATTACGTTGTCGCATCACAAGCTGCGGCTGTCCCTAAATTGCTTTGGGAAGCCAGGAGGACATTCAACCAGCGGAAAACAGTTCTCCCTGTTCCCGTGGAACGGTGGAGTTCCGCTTTCCGGCGCCGGGTTTTGTCGCGGCGCGAATCGAGCTGCTTCCGATCTCGCGCGCGTTCTGCCCGGCTTGGAGCGCCCCGATGCCGTGATTGACCCCGCAGCAACGGCAGTGACACTCACGTCTCGTCGCGTTGTAGCACCTGGCGTTGCACGTTCGACTGCTGCTGGCCGTGGTTGACCCGATAAGAGTGCTCATTCGAACCTCCAGGCAGGTAACGTCTTCCGGCGGCTTCATGTCGCCCTTTACGGGCCGATATCGGGTGGGGTTAACTCGATGTTTTCAATTGTGCGAATGGAACGCCGGATGTCTTCTTGTCCTTGAGTGCATGGATCGCAGCGACCGCATTGGCATGCCTGCTCGAACGTCTCCAAGCAGTACTGGAGAGTGAGAACTACATCTTGAAGTGCGTTGCTTATCATGTGGAAATACCGGGATATCGGGCGTCAAACGCGCCTCTGAGGGTTCGCGGCGGTTGTGACTTCATCCGCACGCTTCGTCATCTGGAATAATTCGGACGGCGGTGAATGAGCACAAACCGTTGATGGGGACTGGTTGCTCGTTTTCAATCTGATAACCCACCCGCAGGTGTTCCTGGTTCCGGTTTTCAAATTGATCGGCTTTCGTAGTGACGCGGATTTTCTGGGTCATGGTTTTTCCTGGCGGTTGGTGAGATGGCTACAGGCTCAAGTGGTTGTGCGCGCGAAGAGGACTATCCCACGGAGACTATGAACCACACCCCGATGGTCTGAGTTGGGGCTATTTTCGGCAGCAGCCCGGCCACTTCGAGAAGGACGGCATCGTCGTTCTGGACGACAGCCGCGAACCGCGCATGTGTCATGGAGACGGGTCGTACAAGCTCAGCGTAGCCTGCAACCTCCGCAAGCGGACAGAAACGCGCTAGGATGGGCACCCGGCGGCGGAAAACAGTTGTAGTGACGTTAATCAGGTCCAGAGTATCATTGCTGGCTCGGCATATTCTTAAATAGGTCCGTGCTCCCGGAGTCAAGCTTGAAGCTTTCGCGCGAAACGAAAAAGTACGTGGAAACGCTTGCTACTGAAGCCCTCGATACCTTAAGGGAGGTCTCCACCGCGGCAAAGCAGAACCTTCATATTCCCTCAACACCCGCGTCGAATGCTTTCGCTAATTTCAATACCTTGACGTCAGCAGCGGCGGTGAGACAGTACGACCACATCTCGCAAGCAAGCCGCGAAGCCAGCGAAATACTTAGCCGGGAGCCTGCCGTAGCGCGGGTCATAGCCGAGGACGACGAGGGACAAATGAGGACGATCTACATTTGTCGGACGAGCCCCATTCAAGTCCTTCATCAGTTTGCGAGCTATAGGGCACCGATGGGTCGGCTCGCCTCTCTGCCAATAGGCGGCAACGTTAGGGTTCCAAGTGGCAAGCGCTACAAGCTCCTTGAGAAGGCATTACTTCATCCCAGTGAATTGAAAGATGGTTGGGACTCCGAGAACACGATCTTAAGCTCAGAAGACATTCGTACTCTGACCGTGGAGTCACTTAGAGCAGTCCTTGGTGCCATAGCGGAGGTCCCTCCAGAAGACCTAGTCGACCAACTCTTAACTGCTGAGCGCGTTGAGATGAATGTCATTGAGGGCGTTCGCCGAAGAGTTATAACAAAGATGGCTCTCAGAGATCAGCCAGTCCTCGATCAATTTCAGGACGAAATATTCCGCCTTCCCCTCAATAATCGCTTGTTGATCCTTGGGCCTGCAGGTACTGGCAAGACAACAACACTTATTAAACGGCTTGGGCAGAAACTCGACCAAGAATTCCTAGATGAGGACGACAAGGAATTGTTGGCCACTATTAGCCAATCGACGAGCACTCCCCATTCAAAGTCTTGGGTAATGTTCACCCCAACGGAGTTGTTGAAGCAGTACCTGAAGGAGGCTTTTGCAAAAGAAGGGATTGCAGCATCAGACCAGCGAATCAAGACCTGGCAGGATACGCGACACGATCTCGCTCGGAATGTCTTCACAGTACTCAAAAGTGGATCCGGCTCTGGTTCACTTGTCATGAAGGAGTCATTGCTGAGCATCACGCAATCGGCAGTGGTGGATTCCACTCACTGGTTCGAAGATTTCGATCGGTGGCAGCGTTCCGAATTTTTAGATCGGTTGAACAACTCTGGTAAAGCTTTGAAGGACGATCCGGATACTCAAATCGCGAAGCTAGGTGCCCGGCTGTTCGCCATTGCAGAGCGTTCCCGACGGGATGGGATTGCATCCACTTTTGAAGCTCTATCTCAATCTATCGACGTGACTCGCGGCGCACTCGCTCAGCTTCGACAGAAAAGCGATGTGATTCTTAGGGCTGAGTTGAACCGCCAGCTGAATCGCGATCGAGACTTCCTCGCCAACCTGTTCGAATTCATTAAGGACCTGAAGCCCAATGAGGCTGAAGATGATGCCGATGAATTAGAAACAGAAGAAGAAGAAGAAGCGGCTAGACCAAGAAGTGATACAGCAGTGGCTATGCGCGTGTATATGGCAGCCGTACGGTCCTTGGCACGCGGTACTATCTCTCGCCGCATGCCGAGAAAGAATTCCGTCAATGCAAGAATCACCAACTGGCTTGGTTCTCGAGTCATGGGCGATGACCACCTTCGCGAAGTTGGTGCGGTCCTCGTTCCACAAGCGCACCTCCGCGCATTCGTGAACCCAGTAAAACGCTATTTGGATGGGATTTCCGGTCGGTACAGAGTTTTTCGCCGAGTTCGCCGCGAAGCGAATTCTTGGTATACCGACGCAGAAATACCCAGTACCGATGTACATCCTCTTGAAGTTGATATCGTTCTTCTTACAATCTTGAAGAGCGCCGGAGAGTTGCTGAGTCGCTCTGACATTCTGCGCAACCTAGATTCTACGACGTGGGCACACTTGAAGAACGTGTTGGACCAATGCAGGACCCAGGTTCTTGTAGATGAGGCCACCGACTTCTCTCCTGTCCAGCTTGCATGTATGTACGGCCTCGCCCATCCGCGGAGTCGCTCGTTCTTCGCTTGCGGTGATTTCAATCAGCGCTTGACTATGTGGGGAACACGAACCTCAAACGAAATGCGGTGGGTCTGTGCGGACATGATGACTCGCGAAGTCAGTGTCGCTTATCGCCAAACTCGCCAGCTAAACGACCTCGCGTCCGCGATTATTGAGTTAACGGGCGGGATCAAACCGAATGTCAGCTTGCCGCCTGATGTTGACAACGACGGTGCAGCTCCCGCGCTCTTAGGCAAGTCCACGGCGGAGTCTAATATAGACTGGTTAGCCAAACGTATTGTAGAAATTGAAAGCCTTGTTCGGCAGTTCCCTTCGATTGCTATCTTCGTTCCATCTGAAGCTCAAGTGCAGCCTCTCGCCGAAGCATTGAATTCTGCATTGCAGGAACAGAATTTTCGAGTTGTACCATGCCCGAACGGCCAAGTTGTAGGCCACCACAATGAGATTCGGGTTTTTGACGTCCAGCACATTAAAGGCCTTGAATTCGAAGCCGTGTTTTTCGTCGACCTAGATGTTCTTGCGGACGAAAAAGCTGACCTCTTCTCTGGTTATCTGTACGTTGGCTCAACGCGTGCGGCAACCTATTTAGGTATCACATGTCGGAAAGAGCTACCGTCCATTTTGAAGCCGATAAGAAATAGTTTCGTATCAGGCTGGCAACGATGATCCAGACGGGCCACCTGCACGTCAGAATTGGCGGCGGTGTTGGACCCAGTTGGCGGCCCAGTTTGGAAATGGATTTCGCGAGGATGTTCGGAACGCGACAATCAGGTCGCGAATCATGACGCGGCGACGGTGGAGCGTTTCGACCAGCCGATTCAGGCCATCAGTATCGAATTCGTACCACTCGGGCGGAATCTTGGACGCGATTCGCCAGATTTCGTCCACGCCCATCTGTTCAGCGAGCGTGAGAGCAGGTTCGAAAGCGTCCCAGCCAGTTACGTGGTTGTAGACGCAATTTCTCGCGTACGCTCCTCGCAAAGCCGAATCGGGGAAACTCCATTCGCCGGCATTGAAACAGTATCCCTGGTCGATGAAAGTCGCTCGATACCTGCCGCCCTGCTTTCCGTTGCGGGTGAATACGGCTTGTCGGCCGTCCGCATTGCAGGTCCAGCGGTCAAGAACCAGCACCCTCGCAAAATCATGGACATTTCGGAGAGTCTCAAGGAGACCGTCAGGGAGGTAGTCAAACAAGGGACCATCGCTAGGATCTTGAACGTACAGGGAGGCGAAGTGGCTGCCTGGCTTGCAAGGTATGCTCGATCCGGCGAGTTCAATGCGCAGATCAGCGGTGTGCTCGATCAGCCATTCAGACACTTCAATCCTTTCGACGCGCGGCATGGGAAGGCCAAGCATCTGACCAAGCCGTGTGGCCAGCATTTCGTTGGCCAGCACTCTGATGTGCTGGGGATTGTTCTGAAACTTGGTAACGTAGCAAGCACCGTCGGAGGCTCTTAGCAGGTGGGATTGCGCTCCGCCGCGCAGTGGACGCAAGTGTTGGACCGCAGAGATGCTGGAGTCCACAAGCACCTCCTTGAATATTAATTAGGCGCAGATAGGCAAGGCCGAGAAGGGCGCGAGAAACGCGCCGGCGAGCAGGGAAAGTTGTGTCGACGCCTACGAGATTCGTTCGGCGGACAGGTCACCCGAGGACTTGAGTCGCACGAAGTGATGCGGCGCGTTACCTTGAGCTCGGTTTATCCCAGTTCCGTCACGGGCAAGGCCCGGAATCCGTTAGCTAGTGGGAAGCTGTTCGGCGCACGGCAGACGACCGCGCCGCTGGCAATCCGAGATTTGCCCACCGCATTGCGCACGAAATCGAGGTTCACTGTGTCACCGGTCCCCGGTACCTCGTTCCACTTTGCTTCGAAAAGTTCCAGACGTCCGGCCACATCGACAACGAAATCTACTTCGCGCGTGCGGTCACGCCAAAAGAACAGGCTTCCCACTCGCCCGGCATGGCGTTCGCGATCGCGCAATTGGGCGAAGACGAAGGTTTCCCAGATTGCCCCTACAGCCGACGCTTGACGAAGGGCTTCCTCGGAGCGGATGTTGAGCAACGCACAGAGCAGACCGGTATCCGCCAAGTAGAGTTTGGGACTCTTGACGATGGACTTGGTGCGGTTCGAGAACCACGGCTCAAGCAGTACTGCCTGCCCGGAAGCCTCCAGCGTCGACAGCCAATGGTTGGCGGTGGTGGGAGAGATGCCCACATCGCGCGCCAGGTCCGCCTTGTTCAACAGGTTTGCGGATCGGAGCGCGCAAGCGCGCAGAAAACGCTCGAAATCGCGCAGGCTGCCAACGTTGGCCAGCGACCGCACGTCGCGTTCCAGATAGGTGGCCAGATAAGAGTTGTAGAAGGCCACGTGGTCAATGTCGGGGTTGGCGTGTAGTTCGGGAAAGCCGCCCCGCACGATGGCGCTCTCGATCATGGTTTCCGGCAGCGCAGCCCGGATCTCCGCCAAAGAGAGCGTTTCCAGTTCCACGATGTCCGCCCGCCCGGCCAGCGATTCGGAAACGCTTTTCATCAAGGTAAACTTCTGTGAGCCGGTAAGCAGGAACTGCCCGTTGCGGGTCCGTTTGGCATCAACAGCCGCCTTGAGGTACCGAAATAAGCCAGGCGCGTATTGCACTTCATCGATGATCACTGGCGGCGGATGGCGGCGAAGGAATTCCTGGGGCTCTTTTTCGGCCTGTTCCGCTTCGGTGGGGAGATCCAGGGATACGAACTCGTGGTCCGGGAACAGCCGTCGAAAGGTTGAGGTTTTGCCGGTCTGGCGGGCGCCGGTTAGCACCACCACGGGACGGGTCCGCGCGGACCGTTGCAGGCGCGGCTCAATTTCGCGGGAAATCCACATATGCTAAATATCCAATAGGAACGTATATTTTGCAAGACGTTTCCAGGCGCCCAGAACTTATCCTTATAATAACGAGGTTCGCTGTTAAAGGATGAGTGCCTATCTTATTGATAAATAAAATGCTTGGGGACAGGCCGCTAACGGTTTTAGCGGGTTCCCGCTGCTCGCTCAACTTCAAGGACGACCCTCTTGAGAGTCTCCAGACTATCAACTTGCTCGAGCGAATTGAGTCGCAAGGAGCGGAGAATGGGAACCAGAGTTTCGGGTTTAATCTTGTTCAAGGCAGCTTTCAGGCGCAGCAAGCCCCGTTCCGCCGACTGCATTTGCTCCAACGCCTTTCGCAGAACGTCGGCCTCGCGAATCTCTGTGGGATTCCACACTCTGGCAACGGTCTTCAATAGCCCCCGATACAACCGTCTGCCTAACGGTTCGGCCATCGCCTCAATTTGCACAACCAGAGCATTCAACTCTTCAGGGTTTGCACGTCGGCCATCTGTCGCAGATGCTCCAACGCCATTCTCACCCCCCGCCGGATTAGACAACGTTATGTCCGCTTCCTGGCCAGGCCTCAAACCCTGCCTCCACCCCTGCGGAGTCGCCCAGCCGAACAGCCTGGGAATACTCTTGGGTCGCTTTCGCTCATCGAGATCAACCCACACTCCCGAGAAGTAGTAGAGATAACGTCCCAAGCCAAAGCACGAGCAAGTCCGTTTGAACGCCTGCGCCTCAGCCGCCGTGCCTGCGTTATCGTTGTCGGCCCATTCCTCGCCGGTGGCTGAATGCGAACCCAACCCAAAGATCGTCAGTTCGCAGGTCACGAGGACCTTGGCGACGATCCTCTGGTCCTGGCCTCGCTGGAAGTTTGCGCTGGTATGGATAGCGTATTTCCGCGTCCAGCCCGCGGGAGTAACCAAAGCATTGAGGCGGTCGGTATACGCTCTCTGATCTGCATAAGGGATCACCTGGCCACGGGTCTTGTCTTTGGTGGTATTGGTAACGCGCCACTCGATCACTGCGGGATCGAACGGGACTTCCAATTCTGCGACAAGCTCTTGGACTGTCCGAGAGCTGAACTGCGGTGCCAGCACATCCGGCACACCAGCCGCCGCAAGAGGTCGTGTGGTTTGACTGGACTGACTGCCTGCGGCGCCGTTTGCGTGTCCATTCGCAGGGCTCATGATTTTCTCCCGTCCGGTTCATTTCTAAACTGCTGAGGTCTGGGTGAGTCCGCTCAAAAGGGAATATCGTCATCCGTGATTTCAGATGGCTGGAAGTTTTCAGGTTGGTGGGGACCATGGGCAGAATCAGGAGGACCTTTCCGGTCTCCGCATGACTCTCGTGGTTGGCCGCCGTTTCCACCACCGAGCAACACCAGGTCCCGCGCTACTATCTCCGCCCGATACTTCTTCTCGCCGCTCTGCTTGTCCTCCCAAGTTGAGGTCTGCAGTTTGCCTTCGATATACAGCTTGGAGCCCTTCTTCACGTACTCGCCAACGATCTCTGCCAGGCGCTGCCAGGCGATGATGTTGTGCCACTCGGTCCGCTCCTGCCACTCGCCGGCTTTGTCTTTGTAGCGTTCGCTAGTAGCCAGGCTGAACTTTGCCACGGGAACGCCGCTAGGCGTGTATTTCACCTCGGGATCCTTGCCAAGATTTCCCACGAGAATTACTTTGTTTACACTTTTGGGCATGAGATGCCTCCATGAATATCGTCGGTTACTAATTCGGAAAGTTGCTGCCGGTGTGAGGGTCTCGAAGGCCCAAGAACCTTCCAGCGTTATATTCCAGTCACAACACTCGTGTAGAATCCTCCCTCATGAAAGCAAAGAGAACGCGACTTGCGCATTGCACCGTCGTGGGCCTTTTTCTGCTTTGGTGCGTATCCGCGTGGTCGCAGGCAAAGCCAGAGGACGCGACCTGGAGATTTGCTGTTTCCGGTGATTCGAGAAATTGTGGCGATGTGGTGATGCCTGCTATCGCCAGCAGCGTGCTGGAGCATAACGTCGACTTCTATTGGCACTTGGGCGACTTCCGGAAAATGTCGGACATCGATGAAGACATGGCGGTCCTTTTTAACGGCCTACTAAGCATTGACGACTACCGCCGTGACGGCTGGGGCGACTTCATTGCCCATCAGGTTGGCCCCTTCGGCGTGCTTCCGGTGTACCTCGGCATCGGCAACCATGAACTGGCCGGCGGTAAGACCAGGAATGAGTATGTGAGTCAATTTGCATATTGGCTCGACACGCCAGAATTGCGCCGCCAGCGGGCCGCTGACCCCGTTCACGGCGACTCGCTCGTCTATTTTCACTGGCAAAAGAAGCACGTGGATTTCATCTCGCTGGACAATGCAGATGAAGTTGGTTTTAGCGATGCCCAGCTTAAATGGATGGAGGGCGTGCTGGCAGCTGACAAGGACAATTCCGACATCCTTACTGTCGTCGTCGGAATGCACCGGGCGCTGCCGAATAGCCTTGCCTGCGGACACAGCATGAACGGCGATGTAGATACGCCTGCGGACTTAGCGGCAAAGAGCCTTGGCAGTGGCCGGCGGGCGTATCAGGACCTTCTGAATTGGAAGAGGCAGACCGGCAAGCGCGTGTACGTTTTGGCCAGCCACTCACATTTCTTCATGGAGCGGATCTTTGAGACTCCCTACTGGAAAAATGCGGAAGGGAAAGATCGAGGGGTTCTGCCCGGATGGATTGTCGGTACTGCCGGAGCCCAGCGCTATGGACTGCCCGAGGGCATACCCAAGGACATTCGTGCGGAAACCGTTGTTTCGGGTTATCTGCTCGCGAGTGTGACGCCGAATGGCGAGATTCAATTTGAGTTTCAGAAGGTAACGCCGGGCGAGGTTCCAGGCGTGGTCCGCGAGCGGTTTGGTGACAAGTTCATCGAAGCATGCTTCATCGAAAATAAGTCGCTGAAACTCCACCCGACTCCGCCTTCCTGCTCGGAGAACTGAAACACTCGGGAAACTCAATTGAAGTTATCCCCCGGAAATATGCCGCAAGCAACGCGCCTAGGCTGCGTGCTGCGCTTTCAGCTCCGCCTCGATAGAGTCTCGGCTTTGCTGGTCGCCGAAATAGCACAGGCCCACCAGTTCTTCGCCAATGCTGGAGGCCAGCCGGACCAACCGCTCGTTGTTGATGGAATGGAGCGGATAGGATTTGCCGGCACGGAGCTTGAAGCGGGTGGAAGAATCGGTGGGGTCAGATGGAAATTCAATCTGAATGTGCTGATTGCGACGTCCGAGTTCCAGCAGGAAGCACGGCATCACAATGCTCGCACAGTGCGCGATGTCGGCGACGTTGACTGCGTGCTGCCCGGACACGTCGCCCTGCAACGCCGGCGCAATGTCGGACATCAGCCGGGCTCTTAGGCGCTCACCCCAGGAGTCCGGTTGAAGCGCAAGCTGCAGAATATCCTGGCTGAGGGCGTTTAGCAGCTCGCCAAAACCAATCCGGCGCAGGTTCGACAGCAGATCGCTACTGCGGCGCAGCAACTGGTCGCATTCCTCGAGGATTTTCGCTGCTTGCCTTCCCCCTATTCGAGGAACTTCTTGCCTGCTTGCTTTGCGGATTCGAGTTTTGTCATCAGGCACTATTGGGCTCCAATCTTCTTACAGCCGAACACGTGTGGCTGTATCTCGGCTGCCAGAGCTGCCCGATCTAGAGACGGGAAATTATAAAGGACAACGAGCTGAAAAAGGAGCCATGCCATCGGTGGCACGGCCCAGAAGGACGGGGGAAACGGTATTGAAAGCCCGCCGCAGAGCAATGATACCTGCAAAACGACTGCGATCAAGGAGATTGAATTCTCGGTAGTGGTACAGTTTGAACCGACGCGGCAGGATCGTGGTGCCCGCTGCCGTGATCTCTGGAGGCAAGTCTGGGAGGCAAGAATGAAAGCATCTATGTTTTATCGAATCGCTGCTGTTCTTCTGCTGCTTTTCGCCGCCGGACACACATCTGGTTTTCCCTGGTCCGATCCCAAGTGGGGAGTGGATCTTGGCTCCATCCGGTCAACTCACTTTTACATTATGGGGTTTAGCCGGACTTATTGGGATTTTTATGTTGGGTTCGGACTCTTTGTCAGCGTGTTTCTTCTACTCGCGGTGGTATTGGCGTGGCAGCTAGGCAGCCTCCCGCCAGAGACTTTGGCACTCATGCGCGGTACTGCGTGGGCGTTCGCCCTTTGCTTTGCCGCCATCACGGTTTTGAGCTG
>JANXPR010000089.1 GCA_025357215.1 Acidobacteriaceae bacterium
CCGTGATCGGCGGTAAAGACAACCAGCGTGTTGCCCTGACCGATGCGAGCGTCGATGAAGTCCATCAGCTTGGCAAGAAGCTGGTCGGTACGAATGGAAATGTCGCGGACAGCAGGCGAATCTGGACCAAGCTCGTGGCCGACGTAATCATTCGATGAAAAGCTCACGGCCAGCACGTCTGTTGCGTCGTGCACGCCCAGCTTTTCGGCTTCGATGGCTTTCTCGGCAAAGTCTTCGATCATTTCATTGCCGAACGGCGTGCTCTCAATGGCTCCGCAGAAACGGACGTCGGCGCCGGCCACCATGGTGCAGAAAGCTTTGTCGCCGGGCTTGGCGTCCAGGGCTTTCCATTCCACGCCCAGGTATTTGTAAGTTGGGCGGTTAGAGTTGGCTTTGGCCACCCAGTCCGGCAACTTCTTCATGTAATAGTCGCTGGTCACGAAGTGCAGAGAATTAGTATCGAACCAGTAAGCCGCGTCGGCCATGCGTCCGGCGGGAAGAATAGCGCTGCGGTCTTTCATGGAAATGCCAATCACTTTGGACGGCTGACCGGACATCTTCAGTTCGTCGCCCACGGTGCTGACGAGCAAGCGATGCGGCGACGATCCGGGACCGCCGATGATGTTGCCCAGCATGGTCACGGACTTGTCGGACACGCTGGTCACGGCTTCGTCGGATTCGCGGTCCCACCATGTGTTGCCGATGATCCCGCTCACCGACGGTGTAGCACCGCTCAGTAACGTAGAGTGGCCGACGGCGGTAACCGTGGGATAGTGAATGTAGCGGGCGTCAGTGAATACTGCTCCGCCGTTGAGGAGACGCGCGATGCCACCGTGGTAGTCGGCGCGAAAACGCAGAAGGTAGTCATAACGGAATTGGTCCACCACAACCGCCAGCACAAGCTTGGGTTTTTTAGAGGCCGGCTTTTGCGGTTGGGCAACGGCAAGAGTGGCCACTACAACAACTAGCGTAAGAAGGAGGATCCGGCGAATTTGCTTCATGGTGATTATCGATGTGACGGAATTGCGGATTTTAGCATGGAGCGGCGACGCGGCTTGTTAAGATTCTGCGAACGGTTTAACTGGTCATCCATTGGCGGGAACGGAGTCGATCCCTCGGGTCCTACTCACGAGCTGAAGAAAACGCTCGTTCGCTTGACGGACTACTCGGGATGACAAGACTTGCAACGGTATTAATATTTCGCCAAGCTCTCCATCGCCTTGTACATATCTTCTGACTGCGGCAGGATCACGTCTTCCAGCACTGGCTGGTACGCGACGAAGGTGTCCGTGGCGGCCACGCGCTTGACGGGCGCGTCCAGGTCGTCGAAGAGTTCGTCGGCGATGCGCGCGGCGATCTCCGCGCCGTAGCCCCAGCTCATGGTGTCTTCATGGGCCACAATCACTCGGTTCGTCTTGCGGACGGACGTGGCAATCGCTTCCCAGTCGTACGGGCTGAGGGTTCGCAGATCGATAAGCTCAACACTCAAACCTTGTTCGCGTTCGATTTTCTGCGCGGCCTGGAGCGCACGCGGAACCACGGCGCCGTAGGTGATTACCGTAAGGTCGTTGCCTTCTTTCACGGTTTTCGCCTTCCCAAAGGGAACCATGTAGTCCGCGCCGGGATAAGGCGAGCGGCCAAAGGTTTCGCGATAGAGACGTTTGTGTTCCAGGAACAGCACCGGATCGTCGCTACGGATCGCGGTGCGAAGCAGGCCATTGGCGTCCAGCGCGTTCGATGGGAAAACGACGCGCAGTCCGGGGATGTGGGTGAACATGCTTTCACCGCATTGCGAGTGATAGATGGCGCCTCCGGTGAGATAGCCGCCAATGGCCACACGAATCACCGCGGGACAAGAGAAGTTGCCGTTGGAGCGCCAGCGGATGAGCGAGAGTTCGTTGCGCATCTGGTGAACCGCAGGCCAGATGTAATCAAAGAACTGGATTTCAACCACGGGCTTCATGCCGCGCGTGGCCATTCCCGTGGCGCGCCCAACAATGTTGGCTTCCGCCAGCGGAGAGTTGAACACGCGTTCGCTGCCGAATTCCATCTGCAATCCGGCAGTAAGCTTGAATACGCCGCCCTTGCCCTTGATCTGCTTCTGCTTCAGATATTCTTCGCGACTGCAATCAGCCACATCTTCACCAAACACCACCATGCGTTCGTCGTGCCGCATCTCGTCTTTCAGGCACGCGTTGATCAGGTCCGCCATGGTTTTGTCCGCGCCTTCAAACTTTGGATCGGACGACAGGGTGCGGGGATCAAGGTCTTCTGAGTACACGTGCTTGTAGATGGAGTCGGTGGCCGGGAACGCCGCTACTTCGGCGCGCGCGGTAGCTTCCGCGATTTCTTCTTCCACGGATTTTTCCAGCTTGTTGATGGCAGCCTCGTCCAGAATATTTTCGCGGACCAGAAACAGCTGCATGCGGGTAAGCGGATCGCGCTTGGCGTCTTTTTCGCGCTCGGCTTCTGGACGGTACAAACGCTCGTCGTCAGACAGCGAATGCGAGTACGGACGAATCACATGACCGTGCACCAGGGCCGGTCCCTGGCCGGAGCGGCAGTAATCCACAGCGCGCTTACATGCGGCGTAGGCGGCAACGGGATCGGTGCCGTCACACTCTTCAATCAGCAGATTGGGGAACCCGCGAACCAGGTGCGAGATGCTTCCGCCCGCGGTCTGTACTTCCACGGGGACGGAAATGGCGTAACCGTTGTCTTCAATCACAAACAATACCGGCAACTTTTCATTGCAAGCTGAGTTCATGGCTTCCCAGAATTCGCCTTCGCTGGTGGTGCCGTCACCGGCGGAACAGTAGGTGACTTCGTCGCCCTGGAAGGTTACGTCTTTAAACTGGCGGTAGTCGCCCTGCGCTTTGGCGGCGGCCTGAGGATGTTTGCTGAAATAACGTCCAGCTTCCGCGCATCCCACGGCTTGCAGGAATTGCGTGCCAGTGGGCGATGACTGGGTCACGATGTTGTGCTTCTTGTGTCCCCAGTGGGAAGGCATCTGGCGTCCGCCGGAAGCGGGATCGTCCGCTGCGCCTACGCCTTGCGCCAGCATTTCATAAGGCGTCACGCCCAGCGCCAGGCAAAGCGCGCGATCGCGATAATAAGGATAGAACCAGTCATACCCGGACTTCAGGGCGAAAGCCGCAGCCAGGTTCAAGGCCTCATGTCCGGCGCCGGAGATCTGGAAAAAGATTTTCTGTTGGCGCTTGAGCAGGATCTCGCTGTCGTCGAGCTTGCGCGAGAGATACATGAGGCGATAAATCTCCACCAGTTGCTGGCGGGTGAGTCCCTCATAGGTCTTTTCAGCTCTGGACGGGGCTTCTTCCACCGCGGAGGCCTGCTTTTTCGTTTCAGCCTTGGGTTCTGCCTTGGTGATTGCCATTAGTTCTCCTTAGGGCGAGTGGGTCCGCACAGGGACGCTTGGGAGCTGCTGAAGTACATTCCATTTTAAATCGTCCCGCGCTGGCGGGATATACTGAAAAGGAAGGTTTTCCACAAAAAGTTTTTGCTTTCGTGACCCGTCCGCGCAAAATGCTTTTTGGTACGACGATCTAAGAGGTATTAGATCTGCTGAACGGTTGCTTGACTAATGGTTGCTTGACTAATGGGCTTCTTGAATGACTATTCGTAAAAATCGCGCCATCCCCACTCATCAAATCCGGCTGCTTATCTTTGACCTGGACGGGACGCTCGTCGATTCCCGCCTGGACCTGGCCAACTCCGTGAACGCCATGCTGCGCCACTACGGCAAACCGGAACTGGCGAACGAGGTGATTGCCAGCTACATCGGCAACGGAGCTCCTATGCTGGTGCGGCGCTCACTGGGCGATCCGGACGATGAGAGCTTCGTCCAGGAAGCTCTGCTCTACTTTATGACTTACTATCGCGAGCACAAGCTGGACACCACGTACGTTTACGATGGCATCTTCCACGCGCTGGAGGCGATCGCTGCCAGCCACAACGGAAACACCAGTCGCGAAGGCGTTGGCGGACTGCGAATGGCCGTACTCAGCAACAAGCCCGTTGGTCCCTCGCAAGGAATTGTGGAAGCCCTGGGTCTGGGGAAATATTTCTTTCAGGTCTATGGCGGCAACAGCTTCCACACCAAGAAGCCGGACCCGGCGGGCGTGCAAGCGTTGCTTTCAGAGGCCGGGGCCAATCCGGACGAGACGGTGATCATCGGCGACTCGGACGTGGACATCATTACCGCGCGCAATGCCGGAATCTATTCCGTCGGCGTGACCTATGGTCTGGCTCCGCATACTTTGGAGGACGCGCCGCCGGATGTGCTGATCGATCATCCTCAAGAACTGGCGGACGTGCTGGGACATCGCGACCAGAGCCGCCTAGCGTTCAAAGCGGAGTAGCAAGGAGTTGGGCGGCTTGCTGTGGGCAAACGAAAAGCAGATTCCTCGCTGCTGAAGCAGTTCAAAATGACAAATCAATTGTCGGTTTTTTCTTACTTCCGTTCGCCGTTTCCATCCACTCAGGGATTCTCCGCTTATCGCATGCCGGGCGTGGCCGTCCACGGGCCGCTGATTCTGTCTTTCGCGATGGTCGGTTTCTTTCTCTGCTGGCCGCATCCGGCGTTGCGGCCGTTTGTAATGGTCTGGGTGCTGGCCGGAGTGTACCTGGGCCGCGACATTGCAATTCTCTGCCACTACAACATGCTGCTGACGCTGGTCTGTTGGGCCGCATTCGTGGCTGTGTTGCTGAAGCCGGCCCAGATCGCGAAGTTTGGGGCTACGCATGTTGCGATTCCGGCGGCGCTGACCGCAGTGGTAACGGCGGTACTGTTTGGGGTAGCGTTCGCGATGACACGGGAGAAGACGAGCTGAGCAAGTTTCTTGGCGTGCAGATGCCAGATTTGGAAAAGATCGTTTACAGCTGACGGCGCAAGAACATAACGCCGTCTCATTCTGGCTTGGCTTTCAAGTCCTTCAGGAAAGCATCCAACTGGTCTTCGGGAATTCCCTCGCCCCGGTCAAGTTGATCAAGACCGCGCTGGATTTTGGCATCGATTGTCTGCCGGTTTTCCAAGAGCCAACGATCCTGCTCTTCCTGGGTTTCAAGCAGCCGAAGCAAGACCTCCTCAACACTCCCAGAGTTGGTTTGCTGGAGTTGTTTTCGGATTCTGGCTTCCAGTGCCGCATCCCGGATTTCGATATTCATCGCTCGTTCCCTTTGTTTCGGGCATGTTCGTGCTTTTTTCATCGTAGCCGATGGCGCAAGAATGTCAACATGAGGCAGCACGGCGGCCACAGTTTTCTTTTCACAAGGATTGCGCCCCGCTGCTGAGTCCAGTCATCTAAAGCTTGTAGTCTGCTTGGTACGAGTATTCTGCGCGTAGAATAAATGGCATGCAACGGTTCCCTTCGTCCAAGACGGCGACCTCAGTAGCGATTCTGCAAGCCATGATCGCCGTGGGCTTTGGGGTACTTGGCGTAGTTTTTTTCCTTTCGATTGGTCCGGGAATTGACTTTGACAAGCCGAACCACCAAGTGACATTCGGTCAGCGTTTGGCAGAAACATTGCTGCTGATGGGACTCCCCGTTTTGTGGTCCACGTTGGCTGCAGTTTTCATCTGGTACAGAACGGAAATCGGGTGGTGGCTTTCGATTTTGGGAGACCTTCTCGTGGCAATGTTCGGTTTCATGCTGGCGATGGACGATCTTCGCAACATTTCACGGCTGAGGAGATATCCAGCCCTTTATTCGGATGTGGCTTATCACCTGGCGCTGGTCTTGATTCCGTCGGTCGCGATAGTCATTCTGTTGTCGCGTTCGATGCGAAATTACTCGTCGAACTTTCGAAAATCCGACGTAGTCCTTCATTAACAACGAACACGGTCTTCTGAAAGCTCCGCATTAAGCGGAGCCCTGAGAAAGCCGATGGGCCGCCCGTTGCAGAACACCCCGACTCATCCTAACTCTGAACTGGCCAAGGCGAAGAAAAGGTGGTATGCTAAGGGGATTTAGTGTTGCCGGAAAATGCTCATGAGTGAGCGTCCGGCAAAATTAGGAGCAGAATCCGAAGGAATATCCGAGGTATCGCTGCAATCGAGAGGGGGGTATCCCCGGGGATGAGCTGCGTAAGTCTTTTAGATTCATAGTTGACTATAGGGGGACAGGTATCGGGTGATCTGGTGAACGGATCATCGGGTGATCAAAAAATGGACTTTCGACTAGCATCTGACTACAAGCCAAAGGGCGACCAGCCCAGGGCCATTGAAGAGCTCACGCGCGGCATATATGCCGGCGAGAAACACCAGGTGTTGCTGGGCGTGACCGGCTCGGGCAAGACGTACACCATGGCCAAGGTGATTGAGCAGCTGAATCGTCCGGCGGTGGTGATGGCGCACAACAAGACGCTGGCGGCGCAGCTCTACCATGAGTTCAAGCAGTTCTTCCCGAATAACGCGGTCGAATACTTCGTCTCGTATTACGACTACTACCAGCCGGAGGCTTACATCCCGGCGGGCGATATTTATATCGAGAAGGAATCCACGGTCAACGACGAACTGGACAAGCTGCGGCTTTCCGCCACACGGTCACTCTTTGAACGCCGCGACTGCATCATCGTGGCATCCGTCAGCTGCATTTATGGATTGGGCTCGCCGGACGCGTACTACGGGATGCTGCTTTTTCTGGAAAAGGGGCAGAAGATTGCCCGTCGCGATATTCTCACCAAGTTGGTGGAGATTCTTTACGAACGCAATGACGTGGACTTTAAGCGCGGGACGTTTCGCGTACGCGGCGACACCATCGAAGTCTTCCCCACTTACGACGACAACGCGTACCGCATTGAGCTGTTTGGCGACGAGATTGATTCCCTCTCACAGATCGATCCGCTCTTCGGCACGGTCAAGCAGAAATACACGCGGCTGCCGATTTATCCCAAGACGCACTACGTGATGTCCCAGGACACAAAGAACAAAGCCGTGGACACGATTCTGGAAGAGCTGGCGTGGTGGGAAAAAGAGCTGGAAAAAGAAGGCCGGTTGGTGGAATCGCAGCGCATACACCAGCGCACACGGTTCGACCTGGAGATGATGAAGTCCGTGGGCTACTGTCACGGAATTGAAAACTACTCGCGGCATTTTTCCGGACGCCTGCCCGGCGAGCCGCCGCCCACGTTGCTGGATTACGTACCGCGCGACTTCATCATGTTCATTGACGAATCGCACCAGACCGTCCCGCAGGTGCACGCCATGTGGCACGGCGACCGTTCGC
>JANXPR010000147.1 GCA_025357215.1 Acidobacteriaceae bacterium
ATTTGCTGTGATGGAACCGCCGGCAGCTGACGGCCGATCTCCTGGTTCAAATGCTCATTGGTAATGACCCAGAAATCCTGGGCGGCACCCAGAGGCAGTAGCCGGTTGACTGTTTGTTGCAGCATGGTCTGCGGGCCATCCAGAGCCAGGACTTGCTTGGCGCGTTTGCGGCGCGAGCGCGGCCAGAACCGAGTGCCGCTGCCTCCGGCAAGGATTACGGGATAAAATTTGTGGCTCACGAATACGCTCCATCGGCAGACGCAATTGGCTATGTTTTTCTGAAACCCCGAGCAGAGCGAGGGGTCCCTATCGGCGACAAAACATCCACGTGGCTCACCAAATCGGCTCTCTTGTTCCCATTCATGTTTTCGACCTTTCAAAGTCTAGTTGAACCAGAAAATCATCAACGATGATAGGGGTCTCTCGCTTCGCTCGAGACTTCGAAAAACAGCCTATTTGCTAATGGCAGTCCTTGGATGCTCCACCGGTTCCACCGGCAGTGACGAACACAAAAATTCCACGTCCCACTGCGGCTTCAGGATAAATCTTTCCGTTGCAGCGGGGATGACCACGCATTCACCGGCGGAAAAAGTCACCGGCGGAACGTCATCGGTTTCGATTACTCCACAGCCCCGGATCGCCACCATGCACCAGACGCTGCGCACAGCATGTTTAGGCCGCTGGAATGACCACGGCTGGTTGAGGGCGAACTTGTCCACGATAAAGCTGGGCGAGGCGATGAGGTTTATTTGCGCTTTGCCACGATCTTCCGCGGCGTGGCCGGCAATTACCCGGCCGGCATGCGTGCTTTCTTTGGTCGCGCGCAGACCTTGTTCGATATGCAATTCGCGCGGACGCCCGTAGTCATAAAGACGATAGGTGGTGTCCGAATTCTGCTGGGTTTCCACGATCACTGCGCCGCCGCCGATGGCATGGACGGTCCCGGCATCGACGTAATACATTTCGCCGGCGCGGACGTCGATCCAGTTCAGCAACTGCTCCATGCGATTTTCGTGGATGGCCTGTTCGACTTCAGCTTTCGTTGTTCCCGGCTTCAGTCCCAGTCCGATTTGGGCGCCCGGTTTGGCTTGCATCACGTACCAGCATTCGGTCTTGCCGCAGGGCTGGCCGGCTGCTTTGGCGGCCTCGTCATCAGGGTGAACTTGCACCGAGAGCTTTTCCTGGGGAAAAAGAAACTTGATCAGCAAGGGAAAGCGGACGAGATTTTCCGCCACATCACCCAGGAATTTGCCTTCAAAACGCCGGCATAAATATGAGAGGGTTCGTCCGGCCAGAGGCCCGTTGGTCACTTTGCAGGTATCGGCCGTGAGCCAGGCTTCGCCAATGGGATCGCCCGTGACTTCGCGCGCGTAGACGGGCGAAAGATCACGCGTGCCCCAGACGCGCTCTTTGAACTCCGGTTGTATAAGAAATGGATAGAGATCAGGCATGTGGAGTTAGTTGTGAGAGCCGTTATTCAATCTTGCTCGTAAAGGCCAAGCGTATCGACGGCCAAAGGCACAGGGGCTAAAGCCCGTGTCTTTTTGCATTGACGGCACGACCAAAGTCATGCCCTGTTACGAATCGTACCTATAAAACAAGCTCTAAAGACAAAATTGTTTGGGCACTACAGCTTAGCGAACCAGGCGCGCATACGCTCCAGGCCGCGGACAATTTCGCCCGATGACGTCGCGTAAGACAGCCGGATGTGTTCGTTGGTACCGAAAGCCTCGCCCGGCACCGTGACCACGTGCGCTTCATGCAGCAGGCGCTTGGAGACTTCCGCGGCGGAGTTAATGCCGGCCTTACCGAAATACGCCGAGACGTTGGGATAGACGTAAAACGCGCCCTCTGGCTTGACGCAGGTAATCCCCGGAATCTTGCTCAAGGCATCCAGCGTCTGGTCGCGCAAGCGGATGTATTCGGTTTTCATGTCCGCGACGCATTGCTGCGATCCATTCAGCGCGGCCACGCCGGCTTTCTGGATCATGTGCGCGGTACTGGACGTGCTCTGGCTTTGCAGCTTGGACATGGCGTTGATGATCGGTGCGGGACCGAGGGCAAAGCCAAGACGCCAGCCGGTCATGGCGTAAGTCTTGGACAGCGAACCGGCGATCAGCAGGTGCTCACGAACGTCCGTGATAGAGCCGGCGGAAAAAGGTTTGCCGGTGTAATTCAGGTAGACGTAGCATTCGTCGGCGATCACATAGATGCCGCGCTTGTGGGCCATCTTCAATATGGCTGTAAAGTCTTCCGGCGTGAGCACGGCGCCGCTGGGATTATTGGGGCTGTTGATGATCATGGCCCGCGTGCGCGGCGTGATCTTGCGTTCAATCATTTCCGGCGTCAGACGGAAGCCGCCTTCTTCGCTGGTCGGGACGAAAACGCACTTGCCACTCGCGTACTCAATGATGTCCTTGAATGAAACCCAGTAAGGCACGGGGACGATGACCTCATCGCCATGATCAACGAGTACCTGGATGGCGTTGAACAGCGCGAGCTTGCCGCCGGTGGAAGCAATGGATTCTTCCGGCTTGTAGTCACTGCCAAAATCGGCGGCGTGGCGCTTGACCAGCGCGGAACGCAGTTCCGGGATGCCGGGCACGGCGGTATAGCGCGTGCAATTTTCCTGGATGGCGGTAATGGCCGCATCTTTTATATGTTGCGGCGTGGCGAAATGGGGCTCACCGGCGCCGAACTCAACCAGGTCCGCACCCGCGGCTTTCAGCTTTGCGGCTTCCGCGACCACGGCCATGGTGGCGGAAACTTCAATGCGGTTAATGCGGTCGGTCAACTGTTTCACTGCGGGAAGAGTTGCCATATAAATGCCTCACTTCATTTATGTCGTCGCGGGCACTGGCCCGCGAAGTATTCGGCTGCGGCATTCGCCGCAGGTTTTTGCCGTCGCTTTAGCCGCGCGGCTTGGCCGTACCGTTAATCTTTTCCAAGAGCCGTTGCTCCACCAGATCGGGAACCAGATCTCGCACCGATCCGCCCAGCTGGCAAACTTCTTTTACCAGGCGCGAACTCACGTAAGAGTAAGCTTCCGCCGGCATCATAAAAACCGTTTCAATCTGCGGCGCAAGCTTGCGGTTGAGCAAGGCCATGCGCAGTTCATATTCGTAGTCGCTGATGGCGCGGATGCCGCGCAACACGGCTTTAGCGTCCTTGCGCTGAGCGTAGTCGACAAGCAGGCCGTCAAAGGTATCCACCTGCACATTGCCATAACGGCGGACCATCTCTTCCAGCATGTCCATGCGCTCGGCCACGCTGAACAGCGGGGCGTCTTTCTCCGCATTGCACAGGATGGCAACAATCAGTTCATCAAAGATTTTGCTGCCACGCTCGATCAGATCGAGATGGCCGTTGGTGAGCGGGTCAAACGAACCCGGGTAGATAGCACGTATGTTTTTCAAAGAGTCCTGCTCAGGGAGTCCTGTTAACTCTTGATTTTATGATGGATTAACAGTGGCGGCAAATATTATCCTCCAGCGATATGCGCGCCGTTGTACATTGAATTTGTATCCGCCGTGAAGCCGTCACAAAAAAAGCTTTGCAATCTTGTTGAACCGGGAGCCCTTATGTGGGTTTGTCGCCATCTAGTAGTCGCGTTGTTCGCAGCTTTCCTCTCGTTGAGCTTTTCCGGCGCGCAAGGCCAGCCGAAAGAAAATACGGCGAAAACCGCACTCGGCATTGCCGGTGACTGGCAGGGCACGCTGGACACCGGAGCCGGACAGCTTCACCTCGTCCTGCATATAGCGCAGAACGCCGACGGCACTTTCAAGTCCACGCTGGACAGCGTGGACCAGGGCGCCAACGGCATGGCAGTAACCACCATGTCGCTTAAGGACAGAGATCTGAATTTCGCGGTGGCCTCCGTCCATGGGACTTATGAAGGCAAGGTCGATGCGGACGCAACTCTGATCGAAGGCACATGGACACAAGCCAAACCTCTGGCCCTGAATTTTAAGCGCGCGGCAAAACCCTCTGACATTGACGGCATCTGGCAAGGCGCTATGGATACCGGCGCTATGAAGTTGCGCATTGTGCTGCATATCTCGGCCACGCCGGATGGACTCACCGCATCGATGAAAAGTCCGGACCAGGGCGAGTCGGTGATTCCTGCCAGCACCGTGAGCCGCAATGGCGCCGATGTAAAGATGGAGTTCAATCTGGTAGGCGGAGTCTTCATCGCGACGCTCTCCAGCGACCTGCTTTCACTGGATGGCACTTGGAGCCAGGGAGGATCATCACTCCCGCTACATCTGAAAAAGACCACGGAAGAGGCCGCGATCAAAGCGCCGGCGCGTCCACAGAATCCCAAGAAACCATACCCGTATCGCGAAGTGGAAGTAAAGTACGCGAACAAAACGGCTCCAGGCGTGACGCTGGCCGCCACGCTGACTATCCCCCAAGGCAAGGGACCTTTTCCCGCCGTGGTGCTGATCACCGGCTCGGGACCGCAGGACCGCGACGAATCCCTGATGGGACACAAGCCGTTCCTGGTTCTTTCCGACTATCTCACCCGGCACGGCACAATCGACCGGAAACTTTGCCAAGGCCACCACCGTGGACTTTGCCACGGACGCCGAAGCAGGTATCGCATTCCTGAAAACTCGTCCGGAAGTAAACACGAAGAAAATTGGATTGATTGGCCATAGCGAGGGCGGCATCATTGCGCCGATGATCGCCGCACGCAATCATGATGTGGCGTTCATTGTGATGATGGCCGGAACTGGCGTCCCGGGCGACCAGGTGATGGCCGAGCAGACGCGGTTAATCGCCAAAGCCAACGGCATGCCACTGGACCAGGCTGCGACCGCCGGCGCACAACAAATGGAATTGCTGCAAATAGTGAAGCACGAAAGCAACGAAGCTGAGTTGGACAAAAAGATCAAGGAGAAGCTGGCCGGGAAAGTACCGGATGTCCAGATAGACGCGGCCATCAAGCAGTTGGGTTCACCATGGATGCGCTACTTCATCACCTATGACCCGGCAGCCAGTTTACGCAAAGTCACCTGCCCGGTGCTGGTCCTGAACGGCGGAAAAGATTTGCAAGTTCCGCCGATGCAAAGTCTCCCTCCGATCCGCGCCGCGCTGAAAGCCGCCGGCAATGAACATGCGGAAATTGACGAGCTGCCCGGCTTGAATCATCTTTTTCAAACCGCCAAGACCGGATCTCCCGCGGAGTACTCGCAGATTGAAGAAACCATGTCTCCGGTAGTGCTGGAGAAGATCGCCGGGTGGATTGGGAAGCAGTAAAGCGAACACCAAAAAAAGATCGCGAGACCCAGCCGAGGGCGGCTGGGCCACACGAGCATCGTTAGAACTGGCTGCTTCTAGTGCGCGGCCTGTTTGTACACCACGCCGCCCTTCATCACCATCACCGGATTCTGCAGCAGCGTTACATCTTTCGTGGGATCGCCGTTCACGGCCACGATGTCCGCGAATTTTCCTTCGTCAAGCGAGCCGATACGGTCAGACCATCCCAGTAAGTCGGCGGCGTTGACGGTGGCAGTTTGGATAGCCTGCAACGGCGTCATGCCCAGCTTCACGTACACGGCGAACTCATGGGCGTTGAGGCCGTGGGGATAGACCGCGGCGTCCGTTCCGAAAGCAATCTTCACTCCACCCTGGATGGCCTTGGTTACGTTCTGCCGCATGGCGGTGGAAACGGTCTTCATCTTTTCCGAGTACATGGGCGGCAGGCCGATTTTCACAGCGTTTTCCTGCATCCAGTCGCCGAGATACTGCGTGGGGACCAGGTACGTGCCGTGCTCCTTCATGATCTTGATGGCGTTTTCGTCAATGTAAGAGCCGTGCTCAATGGAATCCACGCCAGCCTCAGCAGCCCAGGCAATGCCTTGCGCGCCGTGTGCGTGCGCGGCCACCTTGCGGCCCAGGCGATGGGCGTCGGCAACGATAGCTTTCATTTCTTCCAGCGTGTATTGCGAGGCGCGCGGATCGTCGCCCTTGGAGAGCACGCCGCCAGTGGCGCACACTTTGATTACGTCCGCGCCATACTTAATGATCTCGAGGACTTTCTGCTGGACGTGCTCGATCCCATCCGCCACGCCTTCCGCTGTGCTGTGATATTCAAACGGCAGCAGATTGTTATCGCAATGGCCGCCGGTGATGCTCAGCGCGGGGCCGCTGGCCTGAATACGCGGCCCGGGGAGCATGCCTTCATTGATCGCGTCACGCAGCGCGATGTCTGTGTATCCACGCGCGCCTACGTTGCGCACGGTGGTAAAGCCGGCTTCCAGGGTGATGCGCGCATTCTTGGCGCCGGTCAGGGCTTCCTTGGGAACGGAAATCCCCAGCTCCTGGTAGCCAAAATTTGGATCAAACGTGAGGTGCGTGTGCGCATCAATAAGTCCGGGCACCAGCGTGGCGTTGGGCAGCTCTATCACCTGAGTGGACGGTTCAAACGCCACATGCGACTTCTGGTCCGGCGAACTGGTGATCTTGGCGATCTTGCCGTTCTCTATGGTGACGTAGACGTTGTCCAGCATTTTGCCGGTTTTTACGTCGAGCAAATGCCCGGCATGGATGGCCGTCCGAGTAGTCGCGGCGGGCTGCTGGGTGAAGGCGACGGACGAACACAGAAGGAGAGTGAGCGAAGCAATGAAAGTTTTCATAAAGCGACGGGGATTATAGATCAGAACCCACCACGGAGACACCCACCCCAGCACGCGAAGCGCGCGCCGGGGACCCCGGACTGAGGCACGGAGAAGAACTTGGGACGGGCTTACCGCGGATTCACGCGGATGAGCGCGGATCAAAACACCCACCACGGAATCACAGAGACACGGAGAAGAACGTGGCACCAAGACGCACTCACAAAGGACTTCGCGGAAACAAACTGGTTTCTCTGTGTCTCCGTGCCTCCGTGGTAGGTTTTAAGCTTGTCCTCAAGCTCCGAATGCATGCCCCGCGGCTTCAATCGTGCGTCCGATGTCGCCGTCAGTATGCGCGGCGCTGACGAAGATAGCTTCATATTGCGATGGCGGCAGATAGATGCCGCGGTCGAGCACGCCACGGTGGAATTTGGCGAACGCATCGGTGTCGGATTTGGCTGCGGTGTCCCAATCATGCACCGGGCCGGCCTGGAAGAACCAGGTCAGCATCGATCCCACGCGGTTGGCGCAGAGCGTGACGCCGTGTTTCTTGGCAACGCCAAGCACTCCGTCGACAAGGGCAGCCGACCGGCGTTCGAGCGCCGCGTAAATTTCCGGATGTTCGCGCAGATGGCGCAGCGTGGCAATGCCGGCGGCCATCGCCAACGGATTGCCGGAAAGCGTTCCAGCTTGATAGACCGGGCCGACGGGGGCAATCATTTCCATCAAGTCGGCTCGTCCGCCGTAAGCGCCTACGGGCAAGCCGCCGCCGATGATCTT
>JANXPR010000226.1 GCA_025357215.1 Acidobacteriaceae bacterium
ATTCATGGCAAAGACGCAAAGCGCAAGAACCGAAAGGCTTACCACAGAGGACACAGAGGAGCGCAGAGCAGGTTTCTTGGTCAATTATTGCTTCGCGTCCACGCAAGAGCTAAGGGTCATGGATCAAAGGCCAAAAGCGAAAAACGAAAGGCCAAACGGCGAAGTATTTATTTGATAGAATCTTGCTAACACCCAAAGGTGGGGAACTGTGGAGGGAAAAGAATGTATCCAGAAATGATGATTGCTCCCATGCGTCAGGAACTCACGTCAGCCGGCATTGCCGAAGCGCGCACCGCGCAAGAAGTTGAAGCCGCCGTGAATGCCAAAGGCACCGTAATGGTCGTCGTAAATTCGGTGTGCGGATGCGCCGCGGGAAGAATGCGTCCTGGAGTTCGGGCTGCCGCGCGGCACAGTGTTCGTCCGGAACGCATGATTACCGTTTTTGCCGGACAGGACAAGGAAGCCACTGACGCCGCTCGCGCCCACTTCACCGGATATGCTCCGTCCTCACCTTCGATAGGCATTCTGCGCGACGGCCAGTTGGTCTTTATGATGCAGCGCAGCGAGATTGAAATGGCCAGCCCGGAAATGATTGCTTCCGCCCTGGCGCGCGCGTTTGAAAAACATTGCGCGATGGAAGCGAAGTAAGCAATTAGCCAAAGGCATCGAAGAAAAGGCGCGAGTGAATCGCGCCTTTTGCTTTGCTGCAGGTACTTGAATCAGTTTGCCCACCGACGCTGCCTACGAAAATCTCGTCTTTCGCGACACTCTTAAACCCTGTCATCCTGAGCGAAACGACGCTGAATGGCGTCGTGTAGTCGAAGGATCCCTGTACTGCTATAGGCAAGAAAGGTGCACCGGGGAGTTCTCACACTATCCTGCAGGTCTGGAGATCGTCGAGCCGAGAGCAACACCCCAACGACAAGCGTCGAGCTCTCGCTTTTCCAGTAAACGTTCACGGTCCTACCGCCTGCGGAATCGCAATATCCACCGACGTGACTTTACCCAGTGTTGACAGTTGACGATCAAAGTCCTGAGCATGGCCCACCACCAGTACGGCCATCTTTTCCGGATGGAGATACTTTTTGGCTACGCGGTCCACGTCCGCTGCGGTGACTTTCTCAATGCCGGCGCGGTAGCGTTCCAGAAAGTCTGGCGGATAGCCGTAGAACTCGTAGCGAATCCGTTCCGCCATGACTTTGTCTTTGGAATCAAATTCAAAGATATACGAGTTGAGCATGCCATCTTTAGCGGTCTTAAGTTCGGCTGCGGTCACGCCGCCTTTGGTGATCCGTTCGATTTCCCGATTGAGCGCGTCAATGGCCTTGGCGGTGTTGGCGCTCTGTGTGCCCATTCCAATTTCCACAATTCCCGGGTGATCAAAAGCTGTACCCACGCCTCCACCAACGGAATAGGCTAGACCCAGGCGTGTGCGAATGCTGGAGAACAGCCGTGACGAAAAGCCGCCGCCAAAGAGCTGGTTCATCACGTTGATGGCGGAATAGTCAGGGTTGTGGCGGTCCGTGCCCATCTCCACCATGTTGATGGAACTCTGGTTCACGTCACTTTTTTCTATGAAGTAGATCCCGGGCGCAGGATCACGAACTGCAATTTTTGCCGGCGCAAAAGCCTGACCTTTCGCCAGCGCGGAAAATGCTTCACGCAGTTTGTGTTCCATGGCCGCGGAGTCAAAATCGCCGCTTACACCCAGGATCATGTTGTTGGGAACAACGGTGCGCCGGTGCCAGTCCAAGAGATCTTCGCGCGTGATAGCCGCAACGGTGGAATATTCCGGCGTGCGAGCGTAGGGACTGTCCGCGCCGTAGGCCAGCTTGTTGGTTTCGCGGTGGGTGATGTCTTCCACGTCATCATTGCGGCGGGAAATACCGCTGGCCATTTGTTTCTTGGCCAGATTGAGTTTGTCCTGGCGAAACTCAGGATGTTCCAGCAGATCGGTGATCACCGGGAAGACACGGTCAAAATCGCCTTTCAGTGACGACCAGCTTACAAAGCTGGAATCCTGGCTGGGAAAAGTTTCCACCGTGGCGGCGCGAGACTCAAGAAAGTCGTCAAGCTGGTCGCCGGTTTTGCTGGTGGTGCCCCCGGTACGCCAGACTTCGGCGTAAATGTCATTCATCCCGGTCTTGGCGGCTGGTTCGTCGCGCGAGCCACCGCGTATGCGGAGTACGCCATTGATCAGCGGGAGTTCATGGTCTTCCTGGAGAAAAATCACCAGGCCATTCGACAGCTCAATGCGGCGCGGCTCCTGCGGTTGAAAAGGATGCAGCGCGGGAATCGGGACCTGCTTCCAGGACCTGGGCACGCTCGGCGTTGCTGTTCCAGTCGTTCTCGCGTCTCCGGTCGTTCTCGCGTCTCCAGCCGTTCTCGTGTGTGAAGAAGATTTCGGTTGCGATGACTGTGCCGCGGCCTTGGCAGCAGGTTGAGTCGTTTGTGCGGAAGCCAGCACGGGAATGCCGGCCAGTAAAGCGATTGCCAGGGAGCGCGTGAAGCGGTTCATTGTTGCGCTCCCTTCTCGGCCTGCTTGTTTTCGCCCGGCGGCGCGGCTTCCACTGGAGGGCCTGTTTCAATGATTCCCACCGTACGGTTGTCTTCGGTAAATGTCTTTGCGGCCACGCGGCGGATGTCCGCTTTGGTTACGGCGTCAATGTGCGCGATCTGGTGGAAGAGTTCGCGCCAGTCGCCATACATGGCCTGGTACAACCCAAGTTGCAGCGCGAGACCGGAGTTGTCTCCCAGACTGCGGATCAGATCGGCCTTGGCGCGCGTCTTTACCGATTCCAGTTCTTCATCGCTTACGTCTTCTTTCTTCAACCGTTCAATTTCTTCGTGAATTGGACCGGCCATTTCACGCGCGGTGTGGCCCTTGGCCGGGAAAGCGGAAAAAAGAAACAGAAACGGATACTTGATTCCAGGATAGCCGCCGCCCTGCGCGCCGATGGCGATCTGCTTATCGCGTACCAGTGAGCGATAGAGGCGCGAGGTGCGTCCTTTGGAGAGAAGGTCGGAGAGCACGTCGAACACGGCGTCGTCCGGATCGCGGAAACTGCCGCGATGGTAGCCTTCCATGTACACCGGCTGGCTTTGATCGTGCATGACTACTTCGCGCAAACTCTGTTGCGGAGGCTCCTGTGTGGGGAGCGGATCTGGCGCGGGCGCGGCGGGGATGCGTCCGAAATATTTTTCCAGTAGCGGCATCGCGTGGGAGATCCTCACGTCTCCAACGATTGCGATCGTGATGCTGGAAGGAACGTAATATTTGTGGAAGAAATGGATCGCGTCCGTGGCCGAGAAAGACTGCAAGTCCGAAGGCCAGCCCACGACGGGGCGTCCATAAGGATGCGCCATGTAAGCCGCGGCCAGAAAGTTTTCCATCAGGCGGCCTTGCGGCGCACTGTCCGTCCGCAGGCGGCGCTCTTCCATCACCACATCACGCTCTTTGTAGAATTCACGCATCACAGGTTGGAGAAAGCGCTCGGATTCCAGGTAGGCCCACAGTTCAAGCCGGTTTTCCGGGAATGAATAGTAGTAGGCGGTTTCGTCCAGGTCAGTGTTGGCGTTCAGGCCGGCGCCGCCCTGGCTTTCCACGATCTCGCCGAATTCATTGGGGACCACGAACTGGTTGGCGGCGTCCATGGCGTCTTTCCAGGCTTTTTCCAGTTGCGCCGCTTTCGCCGGATCGCGCCCAACATCTTTCAGGTTTTCTTTTTGATAGGCAGCATAGGCCACCTCAACTTTTTCCAGCGCGTGTTTTTCAGCCAGGTAATTGGTGGTGCCAATCTCTTGGGTCCCTTTGAATGCCATGTGTTCAAACATGTGCGCCAGTCCGGTGGTGCCCGGGCCTTCCTGGACGGACCCGGCGTCAACGTGTGTGTAAAAAGAAATCACGGGCGCTTCCGGACGCTCCATCACCAGGAGCGTAAGGCCATTGGGAAGCTTTTTGACGGCGATACGCTTTTCGAAAGACTTAACGTCTTGCGAACTGGCGGCGATGGCGAGTAAGAGTACAAGCGGAACAAGAGAGAACGAGCGGAGAGCGAATAGAACGGCGTTGTGATTGCGCATACGTATATGGATGAGGGTATAGGAGCGGTGAGTGGCTTATCAAATAACCGAAGGGCCGCCCTCCGTCCGCCAAAAAGATGATCTGTATGGGTGCAGGTTGCGCAATTGCGGTTGTCTAGCCGGCGGCTGCGAGTTATAACCCTGCTGCATGGGAGTACGCATGAAGACGGCGGCGATTGGAATCCGCGTGCATTCCGGGTGGGGAGCCCTGATGGCGGTCTCCGGTAAGACTGGCGCCGAGGAAGTGATTGAGCGGCGTCGGTTGGAGATCATTGAGACGAAAGTAGCTGAGCTGAAAGTAGCTGGATCGAAGCAGCCCTATCACTACGCCAAAGAAATGGCGCTGGAGAAAGCGGAAGCGCACATAGCGAAATGCGCCGCGGCTTCCGCCAAGCTTGCACGGATTACACTGGCCGAAATAGTTGAGCAACTCGCGGAACGCGGATATCGTTTGACCGGCGCGGCAATCCTGTTGGGATCAGGACGTACGCTTCCTGGGATGGAGAAAATTCTGGGCTCACATCCTATGATCCACACCGCGGAAGGCGAGTTCTTCCGGCAGGCTTTCCGCAACGCGCTTGAAGCTTTGGACATTCCTGTGACCGGAATTATCGAAAAAGAGCTTGCAGAATGCGCGCGCAAAGCTCTGGGCAAAATTGCACGGCAAACGCAAGAAAGAGTGGAGTCCGCGGGACGCGTTCTGGGGGCGCCCTGGACTGAAGACCAGAAAAAGGCCATGCTGGCTGCCACCATTGTGCTGGCGAACGCCGGAAGAGTAAGAAAGTAACGAATAGACTCGGAGTGGACCGTTAGTTTAGCCGGACAGCAAAAATATGCCGGATTCCTTCCGCCAAAATCTGCTTATAATCCATTCGAGTGCATTGGCGCCAACGCACCGGCGACACTCTGCAAGGCAAAAAGAAAGACCAGGTCATGGCCGGAAACGAAAGAGCATCGCGGTTTCGAAAGGGCGTTTTTGTCAGCTACAGCCACAAGGACCAAAAGTGGCTGGACGAGCTAAAGACTGCCCTGTCGCCTTTGACTCGCGACGAGACGATTGATCTTTGGGACGACTCGCGAATCCTTCCTGGTTCTGGCTGGGAAAGTGAAATACTGAACGCGATCCAACGTTCGCGCGTGGCTGTACTGCTGGTAAGCCAGGATTTTCTGGCGTCAGACTATCCCGTTTTTGAAATGAAAATGATCCTGGAGCAGCGTTCGTCCGGGCTCACGGCATTTTGGGTCCCGCTTACTCCCGCACTCTACGAACATACTCCACTGGGCCAGATACAAGCTGCTTACAATCCTGCAACTCCGCTGAACACCCTGACCCGGCCGGAACGGCAAGAGGCCTTGGTGCAGATTGCGCGGCGCATTGCGCAAGCTGTAGATCTTAACGCCGTGGCCAACGCGTTCAAGATCATTGACGATTTCACTCCGCAACTTGATGCTTTCATCAAGCGCGCGCCCGAGCCGGTTGAAGAAGTTAGCCACCACGTGATGGCCCAACAGCACAATGAGCAGATCTCGTTCAATACCCGGGAAGGAAAGACGCTGGAAGTAATCCATGCAAAAGACCTGATGAGTCTTGATGGTGATCATCAAAAGCTGATTCGGGCCTATGAGCGGACCATGAAGGAACTGTTCGAACGGTGGGTGGAACTTAAACCCAAGCGCATTTCACGCGATCCGGAGATTGCGCGCGAAGCCTGCGAAGAGTCAGAAAAAGTTCGCGGCCAGCTATGCCACGAACTGCAGGAACTGTTGGCGTTCATCGCGTCTCTCGGCAAGAGTTTGTATGACCACTACATCCACGTCCAGTTCATCTGCCAGCAAAAGTGAAAAGGATATCTTGTGACCGACTTTTTCCTTATTTTTGAACGCTGGTTAAGGCGAACGGACCACTCCCGGGCTGAAGAACCTCACTTTTACGACCAATCGCAAGTTTTGACCATCGAAAGTAAAAAATCGACCATATCTCTAAGCCAGCCGTATGAGATCAAGAGCGGCCTAGGGGCGATCCCTAAGAACACCTTCAGAACCACTCAACTAATTGATAATAAAAAACATCCATGGAATAGGGCAATTACCTTGGTAATGACCGGACAGTGTTCTTCAGGACAATCCTGAGCGGGCCTTAGGTATGATCATCAGCGTCCTCCCCAAAAGGTACTTGCGTGGTGGAATACCTATGCAAGAGAACACTCTAATTACGCCCGAGCATCCTCCTGCGACCGCACCGGCTGGTAAGCCTGCGGGCCCGCGCACGGACCGCCTTGAACTGGTTAAAGAACTGGGTCGAGGCAGCATTGGTGTGGTCCACAAAGCCCGTAGCCCGCAAACCGAGCGGGTGACCGCGCTGCGCCAGTTCCAGGTCCCGGAATGGCTGGACGACGTTAACGATCTGCTGAACCGGATCGTGGCGGAAGCCAAGACGGCCAGTTCCCTGGAGCATCCGAACGTGGCGCACCTGTATACGTGCGGCTACAAGGATTTCAACGTGTTCATGACGGCGGAGTTTGTGGAAGGCCAGAATTTGAAAGAGATCATGGCCGCCCGCACGCCGGATCTGAACGAAGTCCTGGGCATTGCCAAGCAGATTTGCGCGGCCCTGGATTATGCCCACAGCAAAGGCGTGGTGCATCACTTTCTGAATCCCTGGAACATCGTGGTGCAGCCGGACGGCCTGGTAAGAGTCCTGGATTTTGGTTTGCTGCGCGATAAGAACCTTATCTCGCAAACGCCGGTCAAGAAGCTGGAAAATGAGCCGTATCTTTCACCGGAAGAAGTGAAGAACAAGCCGGCGGACCGCGCGTCTAACTGGTTCACCGTCGCCACGATTCTTTACGAGCTTTACACTACGCGCAATCCTTTCAACGGCAAGCATCTGGGCGAAGTAGACCGTGCAATTACTGACACCACGCCTCATCCGCTCACCGTGGCCAATGGCCGCGTAACGGAAGCAGTTTCCAGAGTGGTGATGAAAGGGCTTTCGCGGAATCCCGCCGAGCGTTTCCAAAGCGGACAGCAGTTCATTACGGCTTTGGAAGACGCCATGAAAGAGCCGCGCATGGCTCCCATGTCAGCCAACAAGCCAGCGACCGGGAAGTTTGACGCAGCCAACTCTACCGGTAAATTTTCCGTGGGTAATTCCACGGGAAAATTTTCCGCCAGCGAATTCAACGCTGCCAGCACGCCGCAGAAAGCGCCAGCGGGGCAGGCAACGACCCGGGTGCGGGTTGCGGCTCCTCCCACCACGTCCGCTCGCGTTACGGTGCAATCCACGAACAATTGGAAACTGATAGGAATTATCGCCGGCGTTCTGGTGGTAGCCGGAGCAGCGGCTATGTTCATGCAGCGCAAGCCGAGCGAACTTCCCGCGGAAACCGCAGCCGTTGATTCCAATGCCGCGGCCAACGTGGTGGCGCAATTGCCGTTCAGCGATAAGCAGCAGGCACAAGCTCCTTCTGGTCAACAAAAGACCCGGGTGGTCGCCGCAAAGTCAAAGCGAAACACATTCGTCCCTGAAACCATGACGGCTCCAGCGCCAACCGCGCCGAGCGAAGGTCAGGTTGCAGTGAGTTCATCGCCGGCCGGAGCAACGGTTGAGATTGAAGGCCGCTCAGGACAATCCTGGAAAACTCCGCAGACTGTAGGTCCGCTGGCGCCGGGCAATTACAAGATGACGTTCAGTCGTCCGGGCTACGCCAGTGAGACGCGCAGTGTGCAAGTAAGCGCGGGCGGTCGCGCCAACGTGGATGTCCGGCTGAACGCCGTGAAAGGTTTTGTAACGGTCGGCAGCTCGCCCGCGGGGGCAAGCATTTTTGTGGACGGTCACGATACCGGCAAGGCCACGCCGACCGAACTTGTTCTTGATCCGGCGGCGCACAATATCGCCGTGAAGAAGGCCGGCTATCTGGATTCCAGCACGCAGCTGACAGTAGCGGCCGGACAATCCGTTGGCTATGCGCCCAACTTGATGGTTGCCGGACGCACGGACAACATCAAGATCAAAGGCGGCGGAGTGGGCAAGATCTTTGGTAACGGCGGCGGCTCGCAAGGCATGGCCCGCATGGAGATCAAGAGCGACCCCAAGGGCGCTCAGGTGATCATCAACGGCACGGCGCTACAAAAGCTGACGCCCGTGGAGATTGAAGTGGAAGCCGGCAACTACGACATCACGTTGCAGAAAGACGGCTACAAGCCGCTGCATCGCAACGCGATTGTGGGCATTGAAGATCGCATCAAAATTTCCGAAACTCTCGCCCGGTAAAGATTTCACCGGGTGTCTGGCCGCGGGCGGCGCTCCAAGTGCCGCCCGTTATTTTTATGGGAATGGAATGTGTCCGGCGCCAACGCTGAAAACTGTTTGCGGTTACAATAGAAGAGGCGCGCCATCTTTAAAGTTGTAACCAAGTTGTAACCCAAGTCGCAACTCAAGTTGCAACCCACAAAATAAGAACCGAATAAGAACAAAGAGAAGAGACTGATTTGAATTCTGCAATCCGCAATATCGCCATTATCGCCCACGTTGACCACGGAAAAACCACGCTGGTGGACGCCATGCTTCGCCAAAGCGGCGCTTTCCGCGCCAATGAAGCC
>JANXPR010000234.1 GCA_025357215.1 Acidobacteriaceae bacterium
ATCAGATTCTACAGATTCTCAGCCTCACACTTTTCGAGAAAACGCCCATTTTATGCGCCCTTCAGGCCATCGATCAGGACGCCAACTTCACCGCAAACGCCAACCAACTGATTCTCTTCGACTTTTAACCGGACAGCAGTGAGTTCAGATAAACATGAGTAACCATGGGCGCCTGCGGGCGCCTTTGGTTTGACCTATAGCTTTCAGGCCTCAGCTAAGCTTTCTATCTATTTGTTTAGATGGTTTCTTGCTGTAAGATTCCTGGCATGATGCCACGTCTTGTGATTTGTTTATGCCTGTCCGTGGCCGCGTGGGGGCAAGCGGGAGAAAGCGCCGGGAATACTAAGTCGGCGAGCCCCGCCACGGCGGCTGTAGCCACCAACGCAACGGCTGCCGATCCTCTTACCTCCGCCCAGGCTTTATTCAAAAAAGGCAACTTCGAAGAAGCCGCTACGGCCTTTAAAGCTCTTGTAGAGAAGACGCCGGATTCAGCGGAAGCTCAGTCTGGTCTAGTTCGTAGCTTGCTGCGGGCACGTAAGTTTGATGAAGCGGAAGCGGCTGCCAGAAAAGCCACAAGCGCTCTTCCTTCGTCCGCTATGGTGCAGGCCGCCGCTGGAGACGTTTTCTTTCGCGCCGGGAAACTCGGCGAAGCAGAAGCTGCTTATCGCGCTGCGGTAAAAGCAGACGCCAATTCGGCCCGTGGCGTTTTTGGCATTGGCCGCATTTATGACATGGTGTCCATGCACAAGCGCGCCAGGGATACTTTTGCGCGCGCGCATGAGCTCGATCCTTCTGACGGTCAAATCTACGACCACTGGCTCGACTTGATGACGCCTGCGGAGCAGCTTGCGGCCGTCAAGAAACATGCCGGAGAAAACCCGGTGGGGTTTGAAGCGGAACGGCTTAAGTACCTGACCGCTATTACCTCCAAGAAGCCATGGGCCATGTCCACGGAAGTCAAACCCATGGACATCAAGGTTCAACCTTACGGCAAAGAGCAACAGGTGTTTATGACATCAATCGCAGCGGGCCCCTTACCATCAGTAAGGGCTATGGCCTGCAAGTCAAATTCAATGATCGCGCTTCCGCGGTCCTCTTGCTGGATACCGGAGCTAGTGGCATCACCATCGGAAGAAAACTTGCCGAGAAGGCCGGCGCGGTAAAAATTGCTGACACGTTCATCGGCGGAATTGGCGACCAGGTTCCATTCGCAGCTATCTTGCATGGATCGACAAGGTGGATGTTGGCGGCGTTGAATTTCACGATTGCGTGGTCATCGTTTCCAGCAAGAACAGCGTGGCAGATGAAGCTGGACTGATCGGCGCGGACGTATTTGATAAGTTCCTGGTAACTCTCGATTTCAAAAACTGGCACGTGCAACTGGCCCCGCTCCCCAAAAATCCAGCGGCACCCGCGGACGACGACATCGCACAAGACCGATTCATCGCTCCAGAGATGCAGTCCTTCACGAAGTTCTTCCGCTTTGGACATGACATCGTTGTTCCCGTGGTGGTCAACGACAAAGCCGTCGGGAACTTTATCCTGGACACCGGCGCCGACCTCAACACCATGAGCCCCGAGTTCGCTGCTCAGGTAACCACGGCCAGGGACGATCACGACTATACGATGAAGGGCGTGAGCGGCAAGGTGAGCCAGGTGTTGACCGGACAGAAAGCCATTTTGCAGTTTGCTAACATGCGTATTGAGAGCCATGACTTGCCGGTATTCACCACGTACGGCGCAAGCGCTTCGGCCGGAACAGAAATCGCCGGATTCATAGGTATCCGTACGCTGGTGCAGATGAAAATGAGCATCGACTATCGTGATGGTCTGGTGAAACTCGAGGTGTACGAATTCAAAAAAGCGCGCGAGTAGATTTCTTTGGCCGGCCTCCTTCTTCGCAGGCCAGGAGGCCCGTCCACTCTTATACTCGCAAACACGCCGCCGCTCCGCTCTTGCTGCTTTTGACGGCAGGCCTGCTGGTTGCGCAATCTTCGGTGCTTGCGCCTCAGGAGTTGTACCGGTCTGCTCGCTCATCCTTTAAACAAGGCCAATTCAAGGAAGCTGCCGCCGCTTACCGCGCCATCATTGCGCAGAAGCCTTCGCCAGAGGCTTACGCCGGACTGGAGCAGTCCCTTCTTAAACTCGATGACGTCTCCGCCGCTGAAGCCGAGTCCAAGAAAGCTCTTGCGCTTTTTCCTCAGTCTGCGCTGACTCACACCTCTCGCGGCGACGTTAATTTTCGACAAGGCCTGTTTGCCGACGCTGACGCCGAATACGCGACGGCCCTGGGGCTCGACGAGAAATGCGCGCGCGCCTGGCTGGGCGAAGGCAAGATTCAACTCGCGACCTCGCGCGAAGACCAGGCCATGAAGTCCTTTGCGCGTGCCCGCGAGCTTGACCCTGACGATGGCGACACGCTCTATTACTGGGCCGCGCTACAGCCGTATCCGCAAAATGTCGCTGGTTTGGACAAGCATCTGGCCGAGTTTCGCTCTGATCCCGACGAAACACGCCGCGAGCACGACTTCGTGGAACTATTGCGTCACGTTGCCGACCACAAAATCTGGGTCCTGGCTAAGCGCGTGCCGCAAGCCGAAATTAAGATGGAGACCATCTCTCCCGTGCCGCGCATGCTGCTGGGAATGGGACTGCGTGTCCGTTTCAATGATTCCGTCAACGCCACGCTCTTGCTAGACACTGGCGCAAACTGGATCACCATCCCGCGCAAGCTGGCGGAAAAAGTTGGCGCCAGAAAAATCTCTGACTACGGGCTGGAAGGCACCGGCGACTCCGGTCCCGCCGCCGGTTACTTTGCCAGGGTGGACAAGATCACCATCGGCGAACTTGAGTTTCGCGATTGCATCGTCCACGTCTCGATGAAAGATACCGGCGTGGTTGAAGGACTGGTCGGTACAAGCTTTTTGTCGCAATATCTGGTCACGTTGGATTTCCCCGCGCACCGCTTGCGTCTCACAACGTTGCCGTCATCACCTTCTGACGCAAAAGAAAAGTTTTTCAGCGCAGCCGAAGAAAATCAGCCCGTCCGGCGTTTCTTTGGTTTTGGCCACTTGCTTCTCATGCCCACGCAGGTGAACCGATCCGCAGAAGGCCTGTTCGTATTGGACACCGGCGCAAACACCAGTTCGATATCGCCGGAACTCGCCCGGCGCGCAGGGAAGGTGCGGAACGCGACCACGCACGTAAGCGGCGTCAGCGGTGAAGTCAAAGAAAAGTTCGTGCTTGACGGCGCGACCTTGCGTTATTCAGCAACGCCCCAGACTCTTGATCAGCTCATCGCTTTTGATCGCCACAATCTCAGCAAGCAATTGGGAACTGAAGTTTCCGGCTTCATCGGTTACGACTTACTGCAGAAGATGAAAGTTGCCATCAATTATCGCGACGGGCTGGTGGAGTTTGAAGGTAAGTAGTACTTAGCAATTAGCACTTAGCAATTAGCCAAACCAAGATCAACATCAAAAGTCAAAAGTCAAAAGCATCGGGTTCGCGGGCACGGGTTTCTTGCCGAAGGGGAATCTCGCCGCGCACGAGACAAAGCTAACGGCTGAGAGCTAAGGGCCAATGGCTGCTTTGTCATTTGCTAATGCGCGTTGCATCCTCTTATGATGATCCGCTTGATCGGTCGTTGTGATTGTTCTTGCTTGACTAATGAAGGAGTTTACATCCGCTATGAGCTTCCGGAAATTGATTTGTCTTGTGATCGTCGCCACCTTGGGAACGTTTTGTTTTGCTCAGACTGAAACCGTACAGCCGAAGCCCAAAGCGCCCAAGCCGCCTAAGCCTGCGGTGGCATCAACCAAGCCGTCCAAGGTTGCCATGGCGACTCCGACTCCGCAGGTGGATGAAAAGCTCTTCAACGCCATGCGCTGGCGTCAGGTAGGGCCCTTCCGCGGAGGCCGCGTACTGGCCGTCACGGGTGTTCCGGGCGAGCCCAACGTTTTTTATTTTGGCGGAGCATCGAGCGGCGTATGGAAGTCCGTGGACACCGGAGTTTCCTGGCAGCCGATGTTTGACAAGCAATCGATCGCTTCCATCGGCGCGATTGCCGTGGCTCCATCCGATCACAACATTATTTATGTTGGGTCCGGTGAGGGCTGCATCCGCGGCAACATCTCTTACGGCAACGGCGTTTACAAATCAGTGGATGGCGGCAAGACCTGGAAGAACATCGGCCTGAAAGACACGCAACACATCGGCGCCGTTGTCATCGATCCCAAGAATCCCAACATTGCTTTTGTGGCGGCGCTGGGTCACGCCTATGGTTCCAATGAAGAGCGCGGCGTGTTCCGCACCACGGACGGCGGCCCGACCTGGCAGAAAGTACTATATAAGGATGCCAAGACCGGTGCGATCGACGTGGTTTTTGACCCGAACAACTCGAGCACCCTGTTTGCTTCCATGTGGGAGGTCTATCGCACGCCGTGGAGCCTGAACAGCGGCGGTCCGGGCAGCGGCCTCTATAAATCGACGGACGGCGGCGCAACCTGGGCCCGCCTGGAAGGCAATGGCCTGCCCGCAGGCATCCTGGGACGCATCGGCATTTCGGTTGGCGCGGATTCCAATCGCGTCTATGCGTTGATTGAAAACAAAGAAGCCGGCGGCCTTTACCGCTCGGATGACGGTGGCGATAACTGGGCCCGCGTGAACGATGATGGCCGTCTCCGCCAGCGTGCATGGTATTTCACACACATTTTCGCCGATCCAAAGTCGCCAGACACGCTTTACGTCCTGAATACCGGCTTGTTCCGTTCCACGGATGCCGGCAAGAGTTTTAATTTGCTGCCTGCTCCGCACGGCGACCATCATGGTTTGTGGATCGACCCGGACAATCCGCAACGCATCATCAACGGAAATGACGGCGGCGCTACGATCACCACCGACGCGGGCGCCACGTGGAGCACGCAGTACAACCAGCCCACCGCGCAGTTCTACCACGTGATTACCGATAATCGCTGGCCGTATTACATTTATGGCGCGCAGCAAGATAACTCCACCATCGCCATCAAAAGTTATAACGATGAAGGCGTGATCGGCAGGCAGGACTGGTTCCCGGTGGGTGGCGGCGAAAGCGGATACATTGCGCCGTACCCTCCAGATCCCAACATCACTTTTGCCGGAGCCGAAGCGGGCATCAGCCGCTTTGATAAGCGCACGGAACAAGTAGTGGACATCTCCGTGATGCCGCTCGATTTTTCCGGCAACGGCGCGGAGAACCTTCCGCACCGCTTCAACTGGACGTCGCCCATGTTCATTTCTCCGCACGATCCCAACACGCTTTACGTTGCGGCGGAAATGCTTTTCAAGACCACGACAGCCGGACAGAGCTGGGACGCCATCAGTCCGGACTTGACGCTGAATGACAAATCCAAACAGAAGCCGTCTGGCGGGCCAATCACTCTGGACATCACCAGCGTGGAATATTTTGACACCATCTTTGCCATGGCCGAATCGCCGGTAAAGAAAGACACTATCTGGGTGGGCACCGATGACGGCCTGATTCAGCTCACCACCGATGGCGGCAAGACGTGGAATAACGTTACGCCCAAAGACATGCCGGAATACAGCATGATCAGCATTGTTGAGCCGTCACACTTTGATGCCGGTACTGTCTACGTGGCCGTGGACCGCCACAAGCTTGACGATTTCCGTCCGCTGATTTTCCGTTCGCGAGATTCCGGTAAAACATGGATCCTTACCGCCGGCGGCATTCCTGAAGGCGCCTACGTCCGCAGCGTGCGTGAGGATCCCAAACGTAAAGGTCTGCTCTATGCCGGGACGGAACTCGGCGTCTATTTCTCGCTTGACGATGGCGGACACTGGCAGCCGCTCAAACTAAACTTGCCCGTGGTGCCGATTCACGATCTCACGATCCATGATGACGATCTGGTAGCTGCCACTCATGGCCGCTCGTTCTGGGTGCTGGATGACATTACACCGTTGCGTCAGGTTGAAGCCGGCGCCGCTCCAGCGGACATAATTCTGTACAAGCCGCAAACCGCACTTCGCCTTCACTTGCCCGATGCTGTGGAACGCCGCGGCCCCTTGGGCGACAATCCGCCACCCGGCGCGCTCATTGACTACTATTTCAAGACCGCGCCTAAAGAAGAAGTGAAGCTGGAAATCTTTGACAGCGGCGGCAAACTGGTGCGCCGACTCTCAAGTCAAGAGAAGAAAGAATTCGAACAGCCGCCGGAGTGGCCAGACCAAGTCAAGGAAGTAACCACCATCCCCGCAGCGGCCGGCATGAATCGTTATGCCTGGAACCTGCGCTGGGAACCGCCAGTGAAAATCCCCGGAGCGTTTTATAGTGACCAGGGCCCGCAAGGTCCTATCGCCATGCCCGGCCTGTACACCGTGAAACTGACTGTCGGCAATCAGACGCAAACGCAAACTCTCGACCTGGCCATTGATCCGCGCATGAAAGACATGAAGATGGCCGATCTGCAAAAGCAATTTGACCTGGCCATGCAGGTGCGCGACGCCAACAACGATCTCCATCGTGGCGTGAACCAGATTCGAACGCTCCGCGCGGAACTCAAAGCCATGCACCAGCGTTTTGAAGGCGACGCCAACATGAAATCGCTGGTGGAGAAGGCCGACGCTCTCGATAAGAAGATGACTCCGGTGGAAGAGCGCCTGATCCAGGTGAACATGAAAGGATCAGAAGCCAACCTGGCTTTCCCCAACATGCTCAACGAACAGTTGGACTCGTTTGCGGCCGCGGTCCAGGCCGGAGACAGCACGCCTTCACGCCAGCACTTTGAAGCCTTCAAAATGCTGCGCACTCAATTGGACGAACAATTGGCCGCCTGGAAGCAAATTATGTCCGCTGACGTCCCGGCTTTTAACGAAGAAGTAAAGCACAGCAACGTGCCGGCGTTGTATTTGCCGGCGGGGAACTGACTTCGAGACTTACCACAGAGGACACAGAGAGCGCACAGAGGCCGCCACAGAACGAACTGCAAACTGATTTTGCGTGAACTCAGTGTTCCTCTGTGTCCTCCGCGGTAAAGATGTTTTGTTAGACTGCACCAGTGCGCCGCCTGATCATCAACGCCGACGATTTCGGCCTTACGTCCGGAGTTAACCGCGCTATTGCTGAAGCCAGCCGTTCCGGCGTGCTGACGTCGGCCACCATCATGGCCAACTCGCGGGCCTTTGATGAAGCGGTGATGCTCACGCAATCTTTGCCTGCTCTCAAGACCGGTTGCCATGTGGTTTTGATTGACGGCGAACCGATCACCAGTGGGCTTTCGTCGCTAACTAACAGCGCCCAGCGCTTTCGCTCCAGCCTGAAGGAATTTGCTGTTGCGGCTGTGCGCAAGAAAATCTCAGCCGATGAAATTCAGCGGGAAGCCGAAGTCCAGATCCGCAAGATTCAAGCGAGCGGCATCACTGTGACTCACGTCGACAGCCACAAACACACACACATGTTCCCGCATGTACTGCGGGCGGTTTTGCGTGCGGCGAAAGCGTGCGGCGTACCCGCCGTGCGAAATCCTTTTGAGCCTCTACGCGCATGGCCGATGGGCGCCATCCTTGGCGCGCCGTCTTTGTGGGTGCGCGCCACCGAAGTCGCGACGCTGCGGATGTTTGCCGCGTCTTTCCGCAAAGCGGTTCAAGAAGAAGATATGTTGACCACCGATGGCACCGTCGGCATCGCGGCCACCGGAGTGCTCGATCAAAAAATGTTAACGGCAATCCTCAACGCTCTGCCAGAAGGTACGTGGGAGTTGGTTTGCCATCCCGGATATTCTGATGCTGACCTGCAATCCGCCGGCACGCGATTGCTAAAATCCCGTGAAGTAGAATTGGACGCGCTTACGTCACCCGAAACCCGGAGTCTAATATCCCGCCGCGGCATCGATCTGATTTCGTATGCCGACCTCCGTCGCGATTAACGGGCACATTTGTGAATCCGCGAGCTGGCGATTGAATCAAAGACAAGCGACGTAAACTTTTCCCGCGAGGCCGGCTAGCACGCCGAGCGGGATGTTACCGGCGCAAGATAGTCTCAGTATTGAGAAAGCAGCTCAAGCGGTTTCGAGCGAAGCGAGATGAAATAAGGATGAAAATCGGAATCACATGTTATCCGACGTACGGCGGCAGCGGCGTTGTCGGCACCGAGTTGGGGATTGAACTCGCCGCCCGCGGCCATGAAGTCCATTTCATTGCCTACCAGCAGCCGATTCGTCTGACTACGCAGCATCCGCAGATTTTCTTTCATGAAGTCACGGTGTCGCAGTATCCGCTTTTTGAATACCCGCCTTACGATCTGGCGCTGGCCACGCGCATGGCCGAGGTAGCCGAGATCTATGAACTCGACATCCTGCATGTGCACTATGCTATTCCGCACTCGGTAAGCGCGCTGCTGGCGCGGCAGATGCTTGCCGCGCAAACCAACGGCAAGGCGCGCAAGCTGCCGTTTGTGACCACGCTGCACGGAACGGACATCACCATTGTGGGCGCGGACCGTTCCTATCTTCCGGTCACGCGCTATTCCATTGAACAGAGCGACGGCGTCACGGCTATCTCGAACTATTTGAAGAAGGTCACGCTCCAGGAATTCGATATCAAGAACCACATTGAAGTGATCTACAACTTTGTAAACTGCGACACATATCGTCGCGACCCCAACGCCGCCGACCGCCGCGCCGAATTCGCCGACAAAGACGAGCGCATTTTGGTCCACGTATCGAATTTCCGTCCGGTGAAGCGCCTTTGTGACGTGATTGAGATCTTTGACCGCGTGCAGAAGAAAGTTCCTTCGCGATTATTGCTGATGGGCGATGGCCCGGACCGCTCGCAGGCTGAATGGCTGGTGAGCCAGAAAGGGTTGCGCAACAAAGTTGAGTTTCTGGGTAAAGTGGACCGGGTGCATGAAAAGCTCTCGTTTGCCGACCTGATGGTTGCGCCCAGCGAAATGGAATCGTTTGGGCTGGCAGCTCTTGAAGCCATGGCTTGCGAAGTCCCTACGGTGGGAACCGCGGTAGGCGGAGTCCCTGAAGTTGTGGAGCATGGACGCACAGGCTTCCTCGCCCAGGTAGGTGATGTGGAAGCCATGGCCGCTTTCGCCATCGATATTTTGTCCGACGAAAAACGTTTGCGTGAAATGGGAATGCTGGCGCGTTGGGAAGCGCAAGCCAAGTTCTGCACCACGCGCATCATTCCCGAGTATGAGCAGTTTTATGTGCGCGTGTTGGAGCGGGCATAGATCGCTGCGGAAGCGCTTTCACCAAGCAAATCCTGCTGCAATACGGGAATTTCCAGAATCACCAAGGTGCCTTCGCCATCGCGGCTCTGGACGATCATCTTACCTTCATCGCCAAACAACACATGCAGGCGTTCGGCAACGTTCATCATGCCAATGCCGCGCCCGGAGCCTCTGGTTTCCGCGGCAACCGCCGGCGGCGCGCCTATGCCCACGCCGTCATCTTCCACCTGAACCACCAGCTTGCCATCTTGCAAGCGGCTGCGGATGGTGATGCTGCCGCCGTCAACTTTGGGCGCCAGTCCGTGCTTGATGCTGTTTTCCACCAGCGGCTGGAGAAGGATCGCCGGGACCACGACGTCCAGAGTTTCCGGGTCCAGATGTTTGTACACGCGCAGTTTGTCACGGCCAAAGCGGACGACTTCAATGTCCAGGTAATCGTCAACGAATTCGATCTCTTCGCGCAGCTGCACGAACTCATCATGCTTACCCAGAAGGCGCCGCAGGATTTTAGAAAGTTTCAGGATCAATTCGCGCGCGCGGTCAGGATCAAAACGCACCAGCGACGAAATGGAATTCATCGTGTTGAACAGGAAGTGCGGATTGATCTGGCTTTGCAGGGCGTCCAGGCGCGCTTCCAGCAGAAGTTTTTTCTGTTCTTCCAGTTTCATCTCAATGCGCGTGAGGTTCCAGATCTTGATGGGCGTGGCGATGGTGGCGACCATAAACGCAAACACCGCGAGCAGCGCACCCGGCGAGGGCAGATAAAGAGCCCAGAGCCGCTTTGGGCCAACAACGTAGGCAAGCTCCAGCCGCGCCGCTTGCAACGCGATGATGATCAGAAAAAACGCCGTCTGCCAGTCAATCCGCGGATGCCGCAAGTTGCGCTTGACCCAGCGGTAAATACTGAGATCGACGAAGGGGGAGAACGTCCAGATCTCTTCTTCATTGCGGCAGAAGTGGCGCAGCGATCCGGCGAGCATTCCGGCAAGTACGTTCACCGGCAAAGCCAGATACTCCCCGTAAAACACGGCGGGAATGGCGGTGATCACGCCGGCGAGCGTGCCGGCAACGCGCCCGCCCATTACGCCAATCAGGATGGACGCTTCAAACCCCATGTCCGCAGCCATGAAAGTTTTTACGCGGCAGCGGAAGTAAACGCCCAGCGCAAACGGAATCGACGTGAACAGAACGAACAGGATGTTTTTCCGGCGCGAGCGGCGCTCCGCAAACAGCAGCTTCTTGAATTCGCGCGCGCGACCCAGGGCGCTGGCCACGGCCGTGGCAACGCCTAGTTTGATCAGAAGCTGTATGAGGAGCAGTTCTATGTCCACAGAGACTATTTTTTCACGGAATCAGGGCGCGGCGATTATTTAGTTGCATGTACAGGATGACCTGAAAGCGCGAAGGAGACCGTCATGCTTTCCTGGTTGCAAAGCGCATCGGCGAAAAAGCCGAGATGTCCCATCCCGCGGGCTTGCCCATCACCAGGTTGGCCATGATCCGTGCGGTCAACGGCGCCAGCAACACGCCGTTGCGAAAGTGTCCGCTGGCCAGGAACACGCCGGGCGTGCCGGTTTCGCCCATAAGCGGCAAGTCGTCGGGAGTTCCCGGGCGCAGCCCAGTCCAGGTTGAGATGACTTGCGCGTCTGCCAGTTCCGGAACGTACCGCGCTGCTGCCGCGTGCAGCGTGTCAATCGTCCCGGGCAGCACCGTCTTGTCAAAGCCCGCGTCTTCGACCGTGGTTCCCAGCAGAATCTTGCCGGAGGTGCGCGGGACGATGTAGGAATCTGCCGCGCGAAACACGTGCTGCAAAAGGCCTGACTGCTGCGGCTGAACGTACAGCATGTGCCCTTTGCGCGGCTTCACCGGGGTTCCGGACCAAGCGCCGCAGCAGTTGATTGCCGCCTTAGAGGTGAACGTTCCTGCGCTGGTTTCAACTTCAGTTTGGCCGTTGCGCGCACGCAGCTCATGCATCGCCACGGACGTCTTCAATTCCACGCCGGCGAGTTCCGCCGTTCGGGTTGCGGCTTGCATCAGCAGATCAGGATCAACGCAACCTTCGGAGACAAAAAATGCTTTACGGCCGTGCGTGTTGAGTTGGGGCTCAAGCCGCTGCAACTCATCTGCTTGAAGCTCGCGATATTCCGGCGGCGGCGCTTCATGAGAAAAGTCGTTTTCCACGGTGATCGCGCCGTGCTGGCGAAGGTCGACGGAAATTCCTGAAGCTCGCTCCAACTTACTCACAAATTCCGGATACACGCGGGCACACTCGCGGGCAAAGTCTTGCAGTCCGGCTGGAGTTTCCGGGTCGAAAGCAGACAGCATGCCGGCTGCGGCTGACGAAGCTTCGCGTCCCGGTTGGCCGCGGTCCAACAGCAGGACCCGGGCCCCGCGTTCGCGCAGTTCCAGCGCGGTGGAAACGCCGATGATTCCAGCGCCGGCAATGATTACGTCCCAGGAATTCACTCCATCATTCTAAAAGCATGAGTGCGTTCCCTGGGTAATCGGCGTCACATTGAAATCGAACTTCTGATTGGACTGACAGGATTGAATTTCGGATTGGGCGTCCGTCAGGCGTCTGAATTGGGCTTCGGATTGGGCTTCGGATTGACCTAGCGTGCGCGGTTTTTCCGCGGCGTTTCATTGACACAAACCGGGTTCTGCTGAACAATGTCTACGACCTTCCCAGAAAACTTTTTTCGAATGGAGAATTTCTTATGGCCGGTATGCCTGATGGCGACGGTGGCAGTCCTTTGGTGCGCAACATACTGATGGTTGTAGGCGGCATTTTTATGATCGGCACCACTATTTTTATGGTCCAGGCCTACAACCGCTTGAATGACATGGAAGACGCTCAGCGGAAGGCCCAGAAAGACGTGGTCAAAAAGCTTGACGAGTCCACGGCCCAGACGCGCGCCCAGGTGAATGTGCTGGCCGATAAAGTCGGCATGACGCACAAAGAACTGAGCAAAAAGGCCACCGACCTGCAGGTGCAGGAACAGGCGACCCAGGCACGGCTCAAGGCCGATGAAGAAGCCACCACGAAGCAATTCGGGCAGGTGGCCACCGATGTGAGCGGCGTGAAAGGCGACGTGACCAAAGTCGCCTCTGATGTGACCGACACCAAGGCCGACCTGGCCACCACCAAAGGTAAGCTGGAACACGCCATTGGCGACCTGAATCAACACAGCGAACTGATCGCCAAGTCGCATGACGAATTGGAATTCCTCAAGCATCGCGGCGACCGCGACTATTTCGAATTCACCCTGCACAAGGGCAAAGCGGCCACGCACGTTTCCATCATCAGCCTGGAGTTGAAAAAGGTTGACCCCAAGAAGAGCAAGTTCACCTTGAACGTGCTGGCGGAAGACAAGAGGATCGAAAAGAAAGACCGCAACATCAACGAGCCGCTGCAGTTCTATACCGGTCGCGAACGCGCCTTGTTTGAAGTGGTGATCAACTCCGTGACCAAGGACGAGGCCACCGGCTATCTTTCAACTCCCAAGAACGCGGCAACGGCGCAGATGCCCAGCCACGGGGCAACGCCGCAGTAAAGGACTCTCAAAGTTCGAAGACGTTTTGAAGCAGGGTAGCGGAAAACGCTACCCTTTTTCTTTGGCGCGGTCGTTCCAGTCGCGATCCGCCATTCCGTGGAGTTTGGGAATTGGAACGATGTACTACTTCCTTCTGGAAAAGGCGAACAAAAGGAGTTATAATGTCCGATTGGTTCGAGTGGACATGAGGGAAATCGCCGGGATCGGCAAAAAACTGAAAAACCAAAGAGCAATCCCTTGGGATGGGTGGGCGTAAGTGCTTTAGAATCCTAGTTGAGGGCACGGGGAGGAGGGTGAAAAATCTGGTGATCGGTTCATCTGGTGATCGGGTGATCGGAAAACCAACCCCCGCAGCCGAGGTCGGCTGCCGCTCCACAGTTCATCTGACCGCAGGCGGAAACACACAGGCAGGAGTGCCTGTGCCACACGTTCCTGGGTTGGGGTGAATTCGCGTAAGTCCTTTAGACCTTGGGATGAGCAGGGAGGGGAGAGAATAGAGATTTGAAATCGGGTAATTTGAAATCGGGTAATTGCAAAACCGAAAGAGCTGTTGACCGCAGAGGAAGCTGTTGAGAGCAGAAGAAGGTTTTGACGGCAGAAGAAGCTCTTGAGAGCAGGAGAAGGTTTTGACGGCAAAGGATGCCGAGGCAGCGGGAAGCGGAAGTCGGGGCAGAGAAAGGCAGACAAAGCTGTTTCTTACTCCGGTATCGCTTGCAACCTGTTGAATTAGACTTGTGAATTCAAATGAATGAAAACGTATCGCCACCGTTGTCCCGCAGCCAGTTGGCGGGCTTTATTGCTTTGTGCCTGATTTGGGGAAGCACATGGATGGCGATCCGCGTCACGGTGCAAGACGTCCCGCCATTTGAAGCTGCCGCCATTCGCTTTTTTCTGGCGGCGTTGTTACTTGTTTTTGTTGCCGCCGTGCAGCGGAGAAAGTGGCCGAATGATCGTCAGCAATGGAAGGCGCTGATGGTACTTAGCTTGACCATGATGGCCGTCCCTTACGGGTTGCTGTTCTGGGCTGAGCAATATGTGGCCTCTTCCCTGACGGCCGTAATGTTTTCCGCCATGCCTTTGCTGGTGGCGCTGCTTACGCCGCTGATGGGCCACCGACCCGTTGCGCGACGCGCTGTGTTTGCCATGGTGTTGGCGTTCGGTGGGCTTCTGGTGATTCTTTATAAAGATCCCAATACCAGCACGCAGGCCTTGCTCGGCTATGGAGCTATCCTGTTCGCAGTATTTTTGAGCTCATGGTCCGTGGTGTATGCCAAGGACCGTTTGCACGATGTGGATTCCGTGGTAGCCACTGGCTTGCAGTTACTCTTTGGCTCCGTGGCCCTGGGCTGGGCCACGTGGGCGATGGAGTCGCATCGCCACGCTGTATGGAGCAGGCCCGCAGTTCTGGCCATGGCATTCCTTACGGTGTTTGGTTCGTGCGCTGCTTTCGTCATTTATTATTGGCTCCTGAAAAAGATGCAGCCTTATCAGTTGTCCACCACCAGCTTGATTGTTCCAGTGGTTGCCGTGCTTGAGGGCGCGCTTATTCTGCGCGAGCCAGCTCCTTGGTGGATGATCGTCGCCATTGGAGTGGTGTTAGGGGCTGTTGCCACAGTTTTGCTGGCGCGCAACGAACCCGAAATCTCTGGTGACGAACAAGGCCGCGTGTTGATGGTGGAGGGGCCCGGCAAATGAGCACCGTAACAATCCTGGCATTGCTGGTCGTTGGTTTCTTTACCGGAGGCTTTGGCGCGGTGGCCGGCATCGGCGGCGGCGTGATTATCACCCCGCTGCTGATGATGTACTTTGGACTGCCCATGCAGCAGGCCATCGGCGTGACGCTGGTGGCTGTCATTGCCACTTCCACGGCCACGTCATCACTCTTTGTCGAGCGCCACGTTACGGACATCCGTCTGGGGATGACGCTGGAGATTGCCACCACGGTTGGCGCGATGATTGCCGCTCTGCTGGCTCCGCACGTTGATCGTCGCACATTGGCGGTGCTATTTACCGTGTTTCTCTTGTACACCGCATTTTCGTTGGTCAAGAAGGCATGGGACACGCGCAAGCAGAAGAAGCATGACGAAGTGGCCGACTACACCGTGCACAACTATCCCATTGGGATGGGCGCGTCATTGATTGCGGGCGGCATGTCCGGACTCCTGGGCATTGGTGGCGGCCCGATTAAAGTTCCGGTGATGCTCTTGTTCATGAAAGTTCCGTTGCGTGTTGCTGCCGCCACCAGCAATTTCATGATCGGCGTAACAGCCGCCACCAGCGCGCTGATCTATTGGGGACGCGGCGACGTGAACATCTCGGTGGCCACGCCGCTGGTTGCCGGAGTGTTTGCCGGATCATTGCTGGGTGCCCGGCTGGCGCCCAAGGTCCGTCCGGTGTACGTGCTGGGACTGCTGATCGTGCTGTTGAGTTGGCTCGGCATACAGATGCTGGCCCGGTTGTTGAGCGGAGGCATCCACTAAATGCCGTCAACTTCGAATTCGGCTACGCCGGCAGCCACCAACCGTACTGATCCTGCGGCAGACCGCGTGGTGGCGCTGACGCTGAAGATTGGCGCGTACCTGGCTTTTAGTTTGATCGCCGCTGGATTAGTGATGCAGATTTGGCTCCCGATGGGGAAGCGCGTGGCGTCCGCCGGACTGCTGGTGTTGCTGTTCACTCCGCTGGTGCGCATTGTGGTGGCTGGTTTGCAATTTGCGCACGAACGCGACTGGAAGTATGTTGTTGTTTCGACCGTGGTGCTGGGCGTAATGGTTTTAGCGTATGCCCTGGGCATTAAGGTTTGACATTGACCACGAATTGACAAGAGGGACGATCAAGATGAAAAAGGCATTCCTCCTTTTCCTGCTCACGTTTGCTGCGGTTGCTTATTCGCAAACCCCGCCGCCAGTTTCCACGTTCTCCATTGTTGCCATTGATCCTCAAAACGGCGATCTCGGGATTGCCGTGGCCTCGCGATATTTCTCCGTGGGCTCCGTCGTTCCGTGGGCCATGGCGGACGTGGGCGCAGTGGCCACGCAGGCCAACGTCAACGTCGGCTACGGACAGCAAGCGATTGATCTGCTCCGTGCCGGCAAGACGGCTTCTGAAGTCCTGAAGAAGATCATGGAAGACGACAAGTTCGACGGCAAAGACGGACGCCAGGTGGCCATCGTCGACGCCAAGGGCAACGTCGCGGCATACACTGGCCCGAATGCTCCCAAGTGGGCGGGCGATCGCCAGGGCAAAACGTGGTCTGCGCAAGGGAACATTCTTGTCGGACCGCAAGTGCCGGAGTCCATGGGCAAGGCGTTTGAAGGCACCAGCGGCGAGCTGGCGGAAAAACTCTTTGCGGCTTTGAAAGCGGGCGACGCAGCCGGTGGTGATGCGCGCGGCCGCCAGTCGGCTTCGATCTTAGTCGTCCGCAAACGCGGTGGCCGCAATTACAACAATGATCGCTACGTTTACATCAACGTGGACGACAGCACCGATCCCTTTGCTGAACTCCGCCGCCTGCTCGATCTGAATCTGGCTTACAACTACCTGGACGCGATGTACAAAGTGATGGAAGCAACGCCGCTCGATGCCAAGAAAGCACAGGCCGCGGGCGCTAAGGCCGTGAGTTACGCGCCGAACAACTATGGCGTCCACATGAATGTGGGTTTTGTGCATTATCTCGCCGGGGACAAAGAAGCTGCTCTTGCTGAATTCCTGAAGGCCAAAGCTTTGGGCCCCACCATATTCAACAAGGACTGGCAAGATGAAGCGCAGTACGGCCCCTTCAAGCCGATTCTGGTGGATACGCCTTTCTTACAAAGGCTGTTCCCGATCTGAAATGGCTATAGCCAACGCTCCAACTCAGACTGCGCCGGACACGCATCCAGCGCCACGATCTGGCCCAAGTGTGCGCGGACGAATTTTGGCGGGCATCGTCCGTTTGGTGGTTAAGCGGTGGCCCCGCAAAAGTCCGGAATCAGTCTTGCGCTGGTCGCGGTTGTTGTTTGATTTGCCCAGCTTTCTAAGCGTAGGGCGGACTCGCGGACTTACTTTGACTCAGGTGAATGAAGACGGTGTTCGCGGGGAATGGCTCACACCCGTGGGCTTGTCTCCCCACATTTTGCTTTTTCTGCATGGCGGCGGATACGTAAGTTGCTCGCCGCGCTCGCACCGTCCTATCACCGGAACGCTGGCCCGACTGCTGAAGCAAAGAGTTTTTTCGCTCGACCAGCGTCTGGCTCCGGAACATCCTTTTCCCGCAGCGGTGGACGACGCTTCGGCGGCTTATCAATGGCTCCTGAAAAAAGGGACCAGGCCGGATCAGATTTCTCTCGCCGGAGATTCCGGTGGCGGGCTGGTGGTCGCCACGCTGCTGCGGCTCCATCGCGAGAATGTGCCGCTGCCATCTTGTGCGGTTTGCCTTTGCCCGTGGGTGGACTTGACGGGCACCTTTGCCTATCGCAATGGCGATAGCTGCGCCATGTTCCGGCCGAGCGACATTTCCAACTTCGCGGGGCTCTATTTGAACGGCGCTCCGGCGGAAACCCCGGAAGCTTCGCCGCTGTTTGGCGACCTCACCGGGCTGCCTCCGTTGCTGATCCAGGTCAGTTCATCTGAGCTGCTGTTTGACGATGCCCGGCGTCTGCACGAGAAGGCCGGGCAATGCGGAGTCAAGAGCAAACTGAGCGCTTATCCCGGGCTGCCGCACGTTTGGCATTTGGCTGTAGGCCTTATTCCTGAGGCGCTTGCAGCGCTTCGCGAAGAAGTAGAGTTCATCCGCGGCGAACAAAAGCCTTAGTTCCGGGACCCTAAGTATGCTATAATCAGGCTGCGTTAGAAATTGAATTGTTGATCTTCTGCACAGCGACCAACCCTTCGCACCTGCCGAACATTTCGATATTTAATTCCAGCGTCAAATCAAAACAATAGGAAAAAGAAACAAAATGGAACAAGGAACAGTAAAGTGGTTCAACGCCGCCAAAGGCTTCGGCTTTATTTCACGTCAAAACGGTGAAGATGTATTCGTGCATTTCTCCGCCATCCAGAGCAGCGGCTACCGCAGCCTGGAAGAGGGACAGGCCGTTGAATTCACGGTAACGAAAGGCCAGAAGGGCTGGCAGGCAGAGAACGTTCGTCCTCTCTAATCGCCACGTGCCGCTCCGCGGTTGAGCGGGTTGAAAAACTTGACTCACCCTTGAGTGGAATCTGAAACATCGCTGCCGGGTTAAATCCTGGTGGCAACGAAAAGCGGCCTTTGGGGCCGCTTTTTTGTTGTTTGCTGCACACCTGCATCCGGCTTTACGATTGGTGCAGACTAAGTTGATCGGTTTTTGAAGAGAGTAAAACGTAAATCCCATGCAAATTTTGATTTCCCTCATGCGCGGTCTGCATCTGTTCCTGGGCATCTCCCCACCGGAACCAAAAAATGAAAAGTGGTTTGCGCTGGCATGGGTGGGGATACTGACCGCGATCGTCGGCGTGACGGTGCTCTTCACGGCGTTCATCGTTCCCTATGTGATGAAGTAGTTTTACGCCGCTTTGGCCGGCGCTCCATCCAGCAATGCGCGGATCGGTTTGGCATACTCGGCGCTGTCTTTGTCGCCCGTCACCAGTTCAATCTGCTTCGCGCTGCCTACGCCGATGCCCAACTGCACGGCGCGCGCAATCTGTTCCTGATCGAAGATTGCTCCTTGGCTGACTTCCGGAGTGGTGCCAAAGTAACGGAGCAGGGCCACGCCCACGGCGTCCACGGCTACACGGTCGGTTCCGGCAAGGATGATGTTGGCGTTGACCAGCTTGCCCTGGTCAGGGCCGCCGTTCACAAAAGCCTGCACGCCATCGAGCACGATCAAGTCAGGGTGATAACCGGCGTTGATTTCGGCGATCATGCGCCGCTGGTTAGGCGAGGAATGTAGCTCGCGCATGAAGTTGTAACTGTTGCCCGGCACCAGCTTGGCCGCGAAGCCGACGGAATTCTTGAGTGAAAGAGTAAAGTGTCCGCCATAGCGATGTGTCTTGAGGCAACACGTCTGCACCACGCCTCCGGCTTTGCGGACTACTTTGGGTAACGCAAAACCCTGTTGCCAGTGGCTGTCCGGATGTTTGAGCAGTTCCCATTCGTCGGCGGCTAGATCGTCAAATACCACGACCCTGGCGTCCAGTTCCTTGCCCATTACGAACGCATGTTTCTTGTCCATGACTTCGCGCGTGTTGCCCATGCCGCTGCGGTCGCCAATGGTGAGCGGTCCGGCGCCCATGGATTTCAGCTTACGCACCACGGAGGCGAGCGTGTCTTCATGCGTGGAGCCGGGAGTAGCGTCGGCGCTGTTGAAATTCGGCTTGATGAAGAGATCTTTGCCGCCGAATTTCCCAAGTCCCAACAGATCGATAGCGCGGCTGACTCCAGCCACACGGTCGGTGGTTTTCACAAAGGCCACTTGGGCCATCGCTCCCGGGGCGGGCGCAAACTCAAATGCTTTAAGCAGGGAAGGCGCAAGCAAAGCGGCGCTGCTTAGCGTGGATGCATCTTTGAGGAACCGTCTGCGATTCATGGAGTCACCTCGTCGAATGGAGTCAACTCAGTTTCCAGGCACGTTAATCACGTTAATAAGGACGGATCGGAATTTGTTTCGTAATCCGCTCCGCCCCATTTGGAGTCTGCAAGGCTTATTGTGCTCCTATTCCCGCCGTCCTTGCCAGAGCTTTCCGTTGCGCTGCGAGATTATGCAAGCGCCAAGCTCTTGCCGTATCCTGAATAACGAACCTCCATGCGCGGACGCCACCGACTTACGGCCAAAGAACGCTACATTGCCGAGCGTGGGTGAGCGAAGCGAAAAGCGCCGCACAGTTTCAAAAGAGCCTCGGCTTTAGCCCTGCGGTTGCTGTAATGCATTTCTAAAAACGGTGTAGAAGCAGAAAGGGAACCCCCGAATGACCGATAAGCCCACTGATCAATCCCTGGTGCGAATCCGCAAGTTCGTCGAGAAGTACTGCGAGAAATCCGGATCGTTTACTCATCCTGATCCGGAAGTCACGGAAGCCGTGGTACTCGGCCTGGCACACCACATGGACACGCTGGGCAAACCCTTGTGCCCATGCCGCTTTTATCCCGATAAAAAAGAAGAAGCCACGCACCGGACATGGATTTGCGCTTGCGACGACATGCAGATCTACAAGTACTGCCACTGCCTGCTCTTTGTGAATAAAGACGGCCTACCCATCACCGAGTACCTTCCTCCGGACCACGACGGCCTCAAGGCCTATGGCGTGGTCAAAGACCCCTTGCCGGAAAAGGGCCGCGCTTTGCGTGGTCAGGCCGAGGCGCGCGAGAAGGAGAGGAAGGAAAGGCCTTCGTAAGACTTTATCTATTCAGATATTTAGAACCTGTCATCCTGAGCCAAACGACGCTGCACGGCGTCGCGCAGTCGAAGGATCCCGTGAATATTTCTCAAATAATGGGTGTTACAGGGAGTTTTCACAAGGCACGCGTAGTTGGAGCGGGAGGCGAAAATCCGGTTGTTTGGTGAAAACTCCCTAAAGCATCTCCGCTGGCTCAAAAATCCTCGGGATGCTTCGACTTGCTCTCGCATCGCTCTGCTCGCTCGCGCGGCGCTCAGCATGACAGGTGTCCGGCGTTTGTTACATTGCGTCGCGATTTTCGCGCTGCTAGCAATCTCTTCGTGCTCCAGGTCGAGCCCGTCCAAGCCCGACCATCCGCGCCTTACCGTCGGCGTCACGCTGCGCGACGTTACGTTTCACAGCGCTGCACTGAATCGCGACATGACGTACCGCGTGATTCTTCCAACAAATGTGCCGGCTGGTGGGAAACGGCCGGCGATTTACTTGCTTCATGGTGGCGGCGAGAACTATCAAGCGTGGTCCAATGATTCTGATGTTGCCCGCTTTGCCGAAAAGGGCCTGATCCTGGTGATGCCGGAAGGCAATTCTTCTTACTACACCAACTCCGCGGACCATCCCCAAGACCGCTATGAAGACTACATTATCAACGATCTTATTGCCGACGCTGAGTCCAGATTCCCGATCGCACCCGGCCGGGAGAATCGAGCAATCATCGGCAACTCGATGGGCGGTTTCGGCGCGGTGAAACTTGCGCTCAAGCGTCCCGATCTTTTCGCGTTTGCCGCGGGCTTGAGTCCGGCGCTCGATGTTCCCAGCCGTCCGTTTTCCGTCAAGCGAGTTGACCAGTGGCGGCGCCATGGTTCGATTTTCGGCGCGTGGGGAAGTCAGGCGCGGCATGGCAACGATCCCTACATACTTGCGCGATCCGCCGATCCTGCAAAAGTTCCATACATCTATCTTTCGTGCGGCGACAAAGAAGGTCTGCTTGCGGCAAACCGCAAATTCGCCGGACTCTTGGAACAGCGCCATTTTCGCTATGAATTCCGCGTCGCGCACGGCGGACATGACTGGAACCAGTGGAACGCGCAACTTGGCGGTGTCTTCGAACGAATGCAACAGATCAAATTGGAGCCATAAGCACTCCCAGCCGCGACGCGGAGATGCCAGCGACCTGCCTCCATTTCACAGCCAGCAGGTGAGCCGAGTCACAGCTATTCATGATTGCTGGTGGGAACATCGGGGCAGAGGAACAATCCATGTCCCGTCTTTCTCACAGACTCATTGTGTCGCTTGTCCTTGTTCTTTCCGCGGCCTTCGCGCATTCCCAGAATGACAAACCTGGGAGCAAGGACTATCCCGGCATCACCCGCATGCCCACTTACTACATCTATGGCGCCAGTGAAGCCAAGTTTGACGGATTTACTTTTCCCGTAACGGTGAACGGCAAAGAGACCGAGCAGCAAGTGGAAGGGCATCTCTACAAGTACCAGTATGTGCAAAAAGAAAATGCCGCGCCTACCAGCACGCTCCAGGTGATCCGCAACTATCAGAACGCCGTGAAAGCGGCCGGCGGCCAGGTGATGAATGATGCTTCTGGCGATAGCGGCTCCTGGCGCAACACCACGCTGCGCTTTATCAAGGGCGACAAGGAAGTCTGGATACTGATTGAAGCGCGCAGTAACCACCACGATCTGACGATCGTGGAAAAGCAGGCCATGGCGCAAGAAGTGGCCATCAGCGCGGAAATTCTAGGCAATGACTTGAACGCCGGCGGCCGAGTTGCAATCTATGGGATTTATTTCGACACCGGCAAGGCTGACGTGAAGCCGGAATCCGGGCCCGCACTGGTTGAGATTGCCAAACTGCTGAAGCAGAAGCCAACGCTGAAGGTTTTCATTGTCGGGCATACAGACATGGTGGGTGATACGGCGGCCAACATGAAACTCTCGCAGGCGCGCGCGCAGTCCGTGGCGAGCCTACTCACATCAAAATACGGAATCGCCGCCGCACGGCTCATTCCGTTCGGCAACGGACCCTACTCTCCGGTCGCTTCCAACAAAGCCGACGACGGACGTGCCAAGAACCGCCGGGTGGAACTGGTGGAGATGGCGACAAAGTAATCGCTGCAATTTCGGCCAGCCGCAATGGCTTGTTATCGACCAGAGGGCGTTTCCGCCCACTTTCCCGGCAGGATCGCCCAATTCCGTGTAGTATCGACTATAGCAAGTCAGTTGTCCTCGACTCGGATAGACAAAGTTTCCCGCTTTTTTGTCCTGCCTATTTCTGCTGAGAACAGCCAATCTACGCATCAAGAAAATCAAGGAGCAACACGTGAAGAAGATTTACGTCGGCAATTTCTCATTCAGCATGTCAGAGCAGGAACTGCGGTCACTGTTCGAGCCTTTCGGCGCAATTGAAAGCGCAACCATCGCCACGGACCGTGATACCGGACGCTCGCGTGGTTTTGGCTTTGTGGCCATGACCAACGATGAAGAAGCGGAAAAAGCCATGACGGCTTTGAACGGCAAGGATTCCGGCGGACGCGCCCTGACCGTGAATGAAGCCAAACCGCAGACGCCGCGCAGCGGCGGTGGCGGCGGATACGGCGGCAACAAAGGCGGCAATGATCGTGGTGGTCCGCGGCAGCGTCGCGAACCACGTTGGTAAAATTGAACGGCGTTTTAAGCGGTGTGCGGGGCACGGCGTCTCGCACACCAAGCGCCCAGGTGCCAAATATGGTTGTACCCCCCAACACTGATAATTCGGCTGCCGGCCGGGCAGATAAGCATGGCGTCTTGTTTGCGGCACTCCGGAAGCTGTTGCGGCCGTATGAAAGTGAACTTTCCGTAAAAACGGACAAACCCGGCAACTGCTATCTGGAAACCCGCTCGGCTAGCATGAATGGTCGCCGGCTGTTCTTTGCCGCCGCCAAGGTCAAGAAGAACTACGTGAGCTACTACCTCACGCCGCTGTACATGTTTCCGGACCTGCTGCACTTGATTTCGCCCAAATTGCGGAAGGTGATGCAGGGCCAATCCTGTTTTAACCTGACTGTGGCTGACCAGGACTGCCTCAACGAGCTGGCGCAGCTGACTCAGGCCGGGTTCCAGAAGCTCAAGAACGAAGCTTTGCTATAGATCTTGACCTTCCTCAAGATAGGGCCCAAAGCACCGGTTGCAGGGCAGTTGCCGCATTTTTTCGGGCGTCCCGAGGCAGTAGGGGCTGGCCCGAAGCGGACCGTTTGGACTTAGGCCAGGTGTGGCTTTTGGCCAACATCGTCCGGCACCAGATGTCAATATGCTGTAGAATAGATTCATGTCCACACCGATTGACCAGAAAGCGGAATTGCTTGAGAAAACCGCCGATTTTTACCGCCGCTCCATCGCAAATTACGGCCAATTTAGCAGGACCGAACGGAAACCACGAACCAAGAAACAGTTGGAAAACCGGCTGCAAACCATCCTCAAGGAAATTGACACCTTGAAGACGAATCCCGTTCCCGTTCTGTAGGCTTTCTGCTTCGCGTGTTAAGCAAGGTCGATCTGGGCGGCTCTGCGCTTGGAATTTGGTTCTGTACCGATTCAGATTTCCACCAAGCTGCATGAGTCCACCGGGCGAGCAATCGTTCCCGGATGTGTTGACCGGCGCAGCTTGTTCTAGCCGTGCCATGTATTTTCAGTTTTACTCTTTGCGAAAGGTAACTCTTGGCTGTTAACGATAAATATGACCGCGTAGGAAAGTCCATGGATGCGGATCCGGGTGACGGCAGTTTTTTCACCGACGATGAAGCCGCCAGCCTGATTGGCGAAGACATTGCTGCCGCGGACGATCTCGATGATTTGGCGATGACCGTTGACCACCAGGGCATGGACCTGGTGGAAGGCGAGCTTCCGTCACAACGCAAGAGAAAGCCTGAGTCCGACATGGACGAAGGCGAAGACATCGACTTCAAGATCACGCCGGAAGTCCTGGACAAGACCAGCGATCCCGTCCGCCTGTACCTGCGGGAAATGGGCACGGTGCCACTGCTGACCCGCCAGGGTGAAATTGAAATTGCCAAGCGGTTTGAGGGCGGGCATCTTCGCGTGCTCAAAGCCATCTCGCGTTCTCCTCTGGTAATCCGCGAGATCATGTCCATTGGCAAGGATCTGGAACGCGCCGCGCGCTCCATAAAAGAGATCGTAATTTTTGACGAAGAAGACGTTACTGATGAGATAGTGGCCGATCGCGCCAAAGTTACCATCGAGCTGATTGACGAAATGGCCGCGCACTACGAAAAGGCGCGCAAGCTGGAAGAAAAACTCGGAGAGATCAGCCAGAAGAAAAATCCCAAACAGTACCGCCGCTATTTCTGGAAGATGAGCCGTGAGAAAGTCGCCGTCTCCAAGATCATACGTGGCCTGAAGTATACGCATCCGGAGCGGAAGAGGCTCATTGCCATTGTTACCACCACGGCGGATACCATGCGCTCACTGGACCGCCAGATTCATACTCTGGAAAAGAAGGTCACCAGCACGCGCAGTGAAGAAGTCCGTTCGGAATACAAGCACCAGCAGCGCACCAGCCAGGCTGACTTGAAGCGCTTGGAAAAAGAAGCCGGAGCCAGCTTCCAGGACCTGCGCCGTACGCAGCGGGAAATCGTGCAAGGCAACGTGGACGCCGAGTATGCCAAGCGCGAATTGGTGGAAGCCAATCTTCGTCTCGTGGTATCCATCGCCAAGAAGTACACCAATCGCGGCATGCACTTCCTTGATTTGATCCAGGAAGGCAACATGGGCCTGATGAAGGCCGTGGACAAGTTTGAATACCGCCGCGGCTACAAGTTTTCCACGTACGCCACGTGGTGGATTCGCCAGGCGGTCACGCGTGCCATTGCCGATCAGGCCCGCACCATTCGCGTCCCGGTGCACATGATTGAAAACATCAACAAGTTGGTGCGTACGTCGCGCCTGTTGGTGCAGGAACTGGGCAGGGAACCAACGTCAGAAGAAATTGCCCAGCGCATGGATATTCCGGTCTCTACGGTCCGCAAGGTCATGAAAGTGGCCCAGCAGCCCATTTCTCTGGAAACCCCGGTAGGCCAGGAAGATGATTCACGCTTGAGCGATTTCATCCAGGATACGGCCGGCGTTTCGCCCGCGGAAGCCATGATCCAGTTGAACCTGAAAGAGCAGACGGCCAACGTGCTGCGTACACTCAATCCGCGCGAAGAACACATCATCCGGATGCGCTTTGGCCTGGAAGATGGTTCGGAACACACGCTGGAAGAAGTTGGACAGAATTTCCAGGTCACGCGCGAGCGCATTCGCCAGATTGAAGCCAAAGCATTGCGCAAGTTGCGTCATCCATCGCGCTCACGGAAGCTTAGAGTATTCGTTGATCGGGAGCGTCCGTAAGATCAAATATTTTGGATAAATGCTCTGCGGGGGAGACTTGGGCGTTCTTGAATGAATGACGCTTAAGCCTCCCCTGACTTTTTGCCCACGCTTACTCTGGGTAGGCTTTTTCCGCTCGGCTTCTCCCTGTACAGCTCTCAGCTTCGGGCCAGATGCTATAGTGGCCTGCTGTCTTGCGCCGCCTTTCGTCCGATTGTGCCAGGCGAGGCGTGGTGTTACCAATTTCGGGTTCGGGAGCGCCATCGAATGCCGCTGAAGATTGAATCTGTGCACTTGGATGAAGTCGTGGTAGTGGTCCCGGAAGTATTTGGGGACGCCCGGGGCTTCTTCATGGAGACGTTCCGGTCTGACCAGTTTCGCCAGTTTGGTATTCCCGAAGCCTTTGTTCAGGAGAACCAGTCCCGCTCAAGCCGGGGCGTGTTGCGAGGACTACACTTTCAGTGGGACCCGCCGCTCGGGAAGCTGATGCGCGTGGTCCATGGAGCCGCGTTCCTGGTGGCCGTGGACATTCGCAAAGGTTCGCCCCATCTGGGCCGCTGGTTTGGCCTTGAGGTTTCCGCGGAGAACAAGAAGCAAGTCTGGGCGCCGTACGGATTTGCCCGCGGGTTCTGTGCCCTGACCGATGACTGCGAAGTACTCTACAAATGCACCGGCCTCTATAACCCAAAAACCGAAGGCGGGATCTTCTTTGGCGACCCAGCTATCGGAATCAAATGGCCGGTCGACCTGGCCTCTGCCGTAACTTCAGAGCGTGACCGGAAATCTCCCACGCTGGCGCAATGGCTGGAATCGCCGCTATCAGAGCACGTGCAGTATTCTTCTTAGCGGACGGAGTGCGATTTGTCTTGTCCTTAACCAACTTCAGCCGTAAGCGACCTTATTTGCTATCAAAATAGTTGCGTGGTTCTGTTGTATTTGCAGCAATGTATACTCATTGCATTCTTGGCCGGATGCGTGCCGGGATTTAAGACCCATGCCAACAAGGGCGACCAACCAACTTCTGGTAGAAGACGATAAGGTAGCCGGGCGTGTGCCGCCTGGGATCGAGAGGGCGCGCCACTGGATCGCTCAGGCCCGGCACTTGTGGCGAATGCGCGTGAAAATTCTTCTTTGGGCACTGGCTGGCGGAGGCGCTGCCGCGCTGCTGACCCTAACAATCTGCGCGTTTGAAGCCACTGTGCAGATCATGCCTCCCGACTCTGGCGCAGGCGGCCTGAGTGCCCTGGCCGTCCCCGCGATGCTCAAGTCTCCTGGGATGGCGGGCCTTGCCGGCCTGGCCGGAGACATGCTCGGGGTTAAGAGCACGGGGGCGCTGTATGTCCGCGTGTTGCAGAGCCGCGTGGTGGAAGACAACATCGTTGACCATTTTGATCTGCGCGCGAAATACGGCAAGAAATACTTTGAAGATGCCCGCAATGTTCTGGAAGACCAAACCAAAATCAACGAAGACAAGAAAAGCGGCGTCCTGAGCATTACGGTGCGCAACCGAGACGCCGCGTTTGCTTCTGCGCTGGCCGGGGCTTATGTGCATGAGCTGGACATGGTAATGCTCCAGGTAACTACTTCCGCCGCGCGCCGGGAGCGCATGTTCATTGAGCAGCGCTTGCAGGAAGAAAAGAAAGTCCTGGACGACGCCGAGTTGCGCTTCAGCCAGTTCGCCAGCAGTTCCATGGCGCTGGACATCCCGCAGCAGACCCGCGTCATGGTGGAGACGGCCGCGCGGCTCCAGGGCGAGATGATCGCCGCCAAGGCCGAAGCCGAAGGACTGGAACAGATTTACACGGCGGAAAACACTCGCGTGAAAACCCTCCGTTCGCGTATCGCGGAACTGCAAAAAGCCATCAACAAGATCAACACCGGCGGCATGGTGAAAGGCGCTGCTCCTGACCCTTCCAGCCCCTACCCGTCAGTCAAGAATTTGCCGCTCGTAGGAGTGGAATGGACCAATCTTTTCCGGAATACAAAGATCCACGAAACGGTCTTCGATCTTTTGACGCAACAATATGAAGTTGCGCGGATTCAGGAAGCGCGGGAAATTCCCACAGTGAAGCTCCTGGACGTTCCGGTGGTCCCGGAACGGCGTCACCCCAGTCCTAAGTTGGTGATGGGAATCGGCGTGCTTATGGGAGCCCTGCTGGCCTGCCTCGGACTGCTATTGCAATACAAATGGAACAATTTGAGCGAGGACGATCCGTGGCGCCACTTTCTTACTCATCCATTCAGTGGGGGTGATGAGTTTTCAGGGAATTGATCCTGCTCCGCGCGCTTCATGAGGGAGATGGCGCATCCGACCAGTCCGAGTTGAACCCATACAAAGGCCAGCAGCGTTCCTTCCGTCGCTTGAAAAGAGACGCAGTAAACCAAGCTTCCAGTCAGGAGTGCCGCGAGTTCAGGAAAGTTCTGTTTTTTGAGCACTCCGCGTGCTTGCCAGGCCAGAGACACCACGAAAAGACTGAACGCGGCCAAACCTACAATGCCAGTATCGTGCAGCACGCGCAGCTCCGTGTTGGCGATCCATCCCTGGTCTTCCCACCCTGTAGTCAACGTCTCTCCTAGGCTTTGCCAGTCAAAAGCCAATTGAAAGCTGGAGGTTCCGCCGCCGAAGATAGGGTGGTTGGCTACCTCGTCAATAGCGGTAATCGTTTGTATGGCGCGGGTCAACGTGTTGGGGTCAGCCGTTGGGTCAGAGATTTCGACGGTGCTAAAACGGTCAACGAAATGCACAATTACAAACGGCGCTACCAGAAGAACGGCGGCCAATCCTGCCGCTGCCGCTGACAGCATCACTTTCCGGGTCAGTAACTTCTTTTTGAAGCTGAACCAGACGACTGCAAGGAAGCCGATAAACGTGGCTCCCAGGGCTCCCCGGGAAAGGCTGACGATCATCGCGGTCAGGGCAAAGAAGCTGAATCCAATCAGGTATTTTCTGGAATTTTCCTGGACGTACATGGCCAACATCATTACAGACAGGGCTCCGGAAAAAGCGCCCAGAAGATTGGCCTCATACTGCAGCCCATAAGTGGCCGCGACGTCTCCGTACTGCTCTACCTCCACGCCCAGCGCGGTCCCCAAAAAAACGTAAGAGTAAAAACAAATGACAGCGTAGCCTGCCGTGGCGGCGCCGATCCACAACAGAAACTCGAATGCCTGGCGGAACTTTTTGCGGTCGGCAATCAGAATTCGCAGCCAGAAGTAAGGAAGGATGGCCAGCGTCTGCTGCACGGCCCACTTAACTGTCTGGGCAGGAGAAACTGACAAGAAAGCCGAACTGACGAAGTTCAAGGACACATAGGCAAGCAATAGGTAATCGGGGAAAATCCAAAGCACCGGTTGTTCCCGCTTTTTCCATACAAAGGGAACAACAAATATAAGCAGCCCGCCGATGATGTGCTCGGGACGCGATTTCAAGCCACCAATTTCAATGAAAATCTTGGGGACGGCAGAGGCTGCGATCAGAACGAATGCGGCGGCTTCCGGACGCTTGATGGACCAAGACAGGACAAAGGGCACTGCAATGGCGCCCGCTCCCGCAATCACCGCCACTCCTGGCGCGTCCGGCCACAACAAGACCGCCAGCGCCGTGATAAGAAATAGCACAGGCGTGGGGTTTGGGACGGACCGAATAGAAGAGCTGGTCTTCATTTGAGTCGTCGGCTTGACGCTGCAACATTACCATATCTGTTTAGCGGGCGCGATTGAGCCCCGGCATGAGGTCCAAGGCTGCATTCAGCAACAGGCGTCCCTCGTTGAGCGGTCAGAACCTGCCAGCAGAAGTTTCACTGCAATGTTATAAAGCACGGTCCACGCGAGCCGTGTCGCATTGTGTGCCGCGCTATGCCGTCAGCAAGCAAAGCTGGCATGAGATTCTTTTTATGGAGTTCTTGAATGTGATGATTCAAAGATGCTAGGCTTCTCAGCGTGGGGCAGGGCGGGCTCGCAACGGGCCGGTGGTTGGCGTACGGCTCTTTGTGTGGCCACGCCGACAGATGACGAATCATCAACTGTGGACGAATTCTAAATCCCTCGTTTTTCAAAATCAATGTTCGCTGTACAGGGCTTCCGGGTGATCATGCTGTCTGGTGACGGCCCGGCGCGAACAATATGTGAAGTGGCCTGCCCGAGCCGTGCTTGCGTGACTGCTGTTGCAGATTGATTTCAGCCGGATCCAAGAATGAATTATTTCTTCAGTGCCGTACGCTCGGTATATTTGCAGTTCAGGGCACGCGATCGCTATGCCGAATACGATAGGCCGGCGGCTGTACGCCGTTTGCTTAAAAAGCCGGCAAATCTGATTCAGGTCGCCGCCAACAAGGTTGTCAATCGAAACCGCCAGTTCCAGTTCGATGGCGCCGATCTCAGGTACTTCCATCACTATTACAACAATACTTCGCTGAACGAAAGGACGATCGAGGTCCCGATCATGCGGCACTTTATCCGTCCCGGGCCAAGGACGCTTGAAGTGGGCAACGTTATTAACCACTACTTTCCGTTTCAGCATGATGTGGTTGACCGGTATGAGGAGTACCCGGGAGTCACCAACCAGGATATTTTGCAGTTCACGGCGCCGCCCTACGACCTGATCATCTCGATCTCAACGTTGGAGCACCTGGGGTGGGACGAACCCGTGGCAGAAAGGGACAAGCCTCTGCGGGCCATCCAACATCTCAAGACGCTTCTTGCTCCATCAGGAACCATGGTTGTGACGGTATCGCACGGAGAGAACCCGTATCTTGATTCAGTGATCGACGAAGTTCCGTGCAGCCGTCATTTTCGTTACCAGCGGTTTGCCCGCTTTGTTGGCTGGCATGAAGTCGAGCGTATTGATCCGCGGACCAGATACGGTTCACCTTATCCGGGCGCCAATGCGATTCATGTTCTGCTTTTTCACAGAGAACCGCAATAAAGTAAAACAGCGATGGGCTAAGTGTTAGTTTATTGTCTTATTGCTGTGCACGGCGAACACCGTGGTAGGCGGAAAGTGCGCGACCAAAGTACGGTGATATTGAACTGATGAAGACGCAAACAAAACCCGTCCCGGCAAAAAACACCTTGAAAATCGCTTTCTGTGGAGGACGAGGCATGCCCTCCTCTTACAGCGGCTTTGAGACTTTCTTTCTGGAACTCGCTCCACGGCTTGCCGCTCGCGGTCATGATGTGACCGTATATTGCCGCAAGTCTTTGTTTCCCGAGCGGCCCGATTCCTACCAGGGCGTGAAGTTGATTTATCTGCCCAGTATAGAGACCAAGAACCTGGGTACGCTGACCCATACGCTGGCCTGCATGTTTGACGTGGTGCGCCGCGACGTTGACGTTGTGCTAGTGGTGAACGTGGCCAACGCATTTCACTGCCTGATTCCACGTATTTTCGGGAAGCGTTGCGCGCTGAGCGTGGATGGGATCGAATGGTTGCGAGGCAAGTGGGGCGTGTTGGGGAAAGCGTTCTTTTATCTAAGCGCGCGCGCGTGTGGAAAAATCCTGCCGAAAGGCATCATCACGGACGCCTACGCCATGCGCAAGCTTTACCTGGAACAATTCAATACACCGTCCGCGTGTATTGCCTACGGTTCCAACATTGGTGTTTCCACCAATCCTGAAGTTCTGCGCCAATATGGTTTGGAACCCGGCAACTACTATCTGGTACTGGGCCGGCTGGTGCCGGAAAACAGCGCCGATTTGCTGGTAGAAGGATTCACTCAGGCCAAGACGGACCGTCTGCTGGCGATTGTGGGTGATGCGAACTACAAGAGCAGTTTCGTGGCCCGGCTGAAATCCGCGGCCGGTGAACGGGTTAGGTTCCTGGGGCGCGTGGACCGACCGGACCAAGTCAAAGAACTCTATTGCAATGCCTATGCATACCTGCACGGACACACCGTTGGCGGCACCAATCCGGCGCTTTTACACGCCCTGGGATACGGCGATTGCATTCTGGCCCGCGACAATCCATTTAACGCGGAAGTGCTGGATGGCCACGGCCTCCTGTTTCGCGATGCCGCTGATCTGGCTGCGAAGATTGAAATGATTGAGGCTGACCCTGCGCTGGCCGCGGACTACCGCCGCCGCGCTCCGGAACGCGTGCGTACGGTTTACAGTTGGGACCGGATCGCAGACCAATACGAAGAACTGTTCTTACAGATGGCTGAAGGAGAAGATCCGACTCAAGCACACTCCAGTGTGACCGCTGGTAGCCGCGAGTTGATCGCCACAAGTTATGACTAAGTGCGCGCCGGTGGAGAGTTTTCCGAAGAATGACAATGACAAAACTGCCAGAAGGTAAGGGCGAACCGCAGGTTGCTTTGGGATCCGTGCTCAGCGCTTCGCGCTATAGCATTCATCACGATGCAGTTCTCGGAGGAAAAGGCAGTCGCAATCGAATTTGTATTGATTTGGCGGCGCAAGGGAAAAGAGTTCTGGAACTAGGTTGTGCAGACGGTTTCATCAGCCGGCATTTGCAGGAACGCGGCTGCCAGGTGACCGCTATTGAAATTGATGCTCAAGCAGCGGAGCGTGCTCGCCCTTGGTGTGAGCGGGTGGAAGTGTACGATCTGAATCGCGCAGACTGGACCGACCGCGTGGGCCGGGGCTTTGATACCGTGCTCTGCGGTGATGTGCTGGAGCACCTGGCACGTCCTGACTTGGCCTTGCGCCAAATCCACAAAGTACTGCCACCACACGGGCGGGTCATCATTTGCCTGCCCAACGTCGCCCACATTCGCATTCGGTTGAACTTGCTAGTGGGAAGATTTGCCTATGAACCTACCGGCATCATGGATACCACGCATTTGCGGTTCTTCACCATGAACACGGCCCAAAAACTTATTGAGGAGTCGGGGTACCGAATCTTGTCACGCACCGCGATCGTAGGTGGTGGGAACGTGACACATGCGCTCCGTTTGCTTTTGCCCGGGTTGTTTGCAGTGCAAATGATATTTGTGGCCACGCCCGTGGAGGCAGGCAACTTATAGGAGTGGCGGTTGCGGGAGCTGGCCGCCGGCTTCGCCAGTACGTTTTTCGCGGCGTTCCAGGGCAGCGGTGATGAAGGCATCCTTCCGCATCAGGTAACAGCCGAGGAACTTCAAGGTTCAAACCAAGTTCAACAAGAATCTTGAGTACACACTAAAAGCGCCTTTAGGCTGAGGCGCTTTGTTTTCCGTATGCCTTCAGCGCGTGACTTTCTTTTCTGGAGTTCTTGAATGCCGTGATTCAAAGATGCTAGGCTTTCACGGTGTTGAATCGAGATATAACGAATAAGGAACGCCAAAGAACGCGGCGCTTTCGTGGGTCCAATCGTACGCCTACACCCGACTGCGAACGAATCTGAGGAGCTCAAAGTCAATCCTGCGTGACCCTGCATGCAACCAGCGAATGCTGACTTGAACAACGAGCAAGTGGCGCGGCCCCCGTCCTCCCACCGGGTCAGCATTATCACGCTAAATTGGAACTGTTATGAGGTCACCCGGGATTGCCTGGCTTCTCTCGAAAAGATCGATTTTCCGGACCACGAAGTGGTACTCGTAGACAATGGATCCACGGATGGTTCCGCAGATAAGCTGGCTACGGAGTTTCCTTCTGTCCGGCTCATTCGCAACCAACATAATCTTGGCTTTGCGGCAGGGAACAACGTGGGGATTCGCGACGTCCTGGCCTGCGGGGCTGACTATGTGCTCCTGCTCAACAATGACACTATAGTGGCTCCCGACTTCCTGAGTAAGATGGTGCGGGTGGCGGAACAACAGCCCTTGGTAGGCATCGTGAACCCCAAGATTCTCTACTACGAACCGGCAAACAGGATCTGGTATGCCGGAGGATCTCATAAACTGGGATGGAGTTTTGCCAAACAATTCGGCGTCAATCAGATTGACACAGGAAAATATGATCAGCCGCGGGAGGTTACCTTTTCTACCGGTTGCGCGATGCTGATGAGAAGCCAGGTCATCCGAGAGATTGGGCTGTTGGATGAAGCGTTCTTTTTTGGTTTTGAAGATCTTGACTGGTGCATTCGCGCACGCAAAGCGGGATACAAAGCTTACTACGAGCCGGCGGCGGTAGTCTGGCACCATGTGGGCTTTGTGACAAAAAGGAACCTGGGCAAGGCGGCCAAGGACTTCGAATATGTCAGGAACAGTGTGATCCTTGCCCGAAAATACTTTCGCGCCTGGCATTGGTTTTCGTACATACCATCTTTAGGTTGGTTTCTGGCATATCGGACCGTGGGTTATCTGGTTCGTATGGAGCCGCAACGCGCGAAAGCGCTTTACCGGGGAATGTGGTGCGGCGCTATGGCACGAATCAACGGTACCAACGACAATGCTGTTTAAATTGCTCCGAGAAGAATGACCGGCGATCGCAGTGACATTCTCGAGTACCTCGCGGTTAAACGTGCGCGTGCGGCGTCGGTGCATTCACGGAAAGGAGCCGTTCATGCGGATCGCCGTGGTTGGAGCCAACGGGCAGTTGGGCCATGACGTTGTGGCTTCGTTCCAGAACAACGGCGATGACGTTGTCGCGATGACCCATCAGGACGTGAGCGTTGACTCTCCGGAATCGGTGACGCGAGCGCTAGAGGCGGCGCGTCCCGAGATCGTAGTGAATGCCGCCGCATTTAATCACGTTGAAAAGTGCGAGACCGAGCCGGGTCTGGCTTTTGCCGTGAATGCGCTTGGGGTCCGCAATGTTGCCCGCAGCAGTGCATCTCTGCAAGCTCGGCTGTTTCACATCAGCACGGACTATGTCTTTGACGGCGCCAAGGGCAGCCCGTACGTCGAAGACGACCTACCTTGTCCGCTCAACGTTTACGGCAACAGCAAGCTGGCTGGAGAGTACTTTGTGCGATCCGGGAATCCGCGGCACTTTGTACTGCGAGTGTCAGCCATTTACGGCTTGCATCCTTGCCGCACCAAAGGCGGATTGAATTTTGTGGAGATGATGCTCAAACTGGCCACAGAACGCGAGCGGCTTCGCGTTGTTGACGACGAATTTGTCAGCCCGACTTCAACCGTGGAAATCGCACGGCAGATCGTGAAGCTAAGCCGTACGGAGGAATACGGACTCTACCATGCATCGGCGGAAGGAAGTTGCTCGTGGCGCCAATTTGCGCAGGCCATTTTTGAAATTACCGGAACAAGGACGCCCGTGGATCCAGCTCTGCCCGGAGAGTTCGCCACCAAGGTGGTTCGGCCCAAGTTTTCCGTGCTGGAAAATAGCGAGCTGAAACGCAAATCCCTCAATTTGTTTGGCCACTGGAAAGACGGACTGAAAGCCTACTTTGCCGCGCGAGAACGCGCCCAAGCCGGCCAGTAGTGGGCATTGAGGGCAACCACGTTGGCCCCGCGCCGGGCTATCCCGCCCGCCTATGTTGCCCCGCCTACCTTACCAATGAAGCGTAGACCTGAAGGACCTGGCCGGCGAAGTTCTCAATCGTAAAGTCGGCGCTGCGGCCGAGACCGCGCGCTGCCAGGTCGGCACGCAAATCCGCGCTGCCCAGCACACGCTCCATGGCGTTAACCATGGAATCCACACTGTGGGGATCAACGAGCAGGGCTGCGCCCCCAGCCAATTCTTCCAGAGACGATCCGACAGACGTTATCGCCGGAGTCCCACAGGCCATGCTTTCCAGAACCGGCAGGCCAAAGCCTTCAAAAAATGATGGGAAGACAAACGCCTCAGCCCCTTGATAGAAAAGAGGCAGGTCTTCTTGTGGAACATACCCAGGGGAAAAAACGGCGTCATGAAGGCCAAGGTCCGCGATCTTGTCAAAAACCTGTTTGGAGTCGTAGTCAGATTTGCCGACGATTACCAGTTTGGCGGTGGCGCCGCGCTGGCGCACGCGCGCGTAGGCTTCAATGAGTTGTACCAGGTTCTTTCTAGCCTGGATCCTTCCAACATAGAGCAGAAATTCGTTTTCCAATTTGTATCTGGCCGCCAGGTGGATGCGGGCCTTTTGTTTGTCGCCCGGCTGAAAGGCCGGGGAGACCGCGGGATAAGCAACAGAGATCTTCTCCCGCGGCACGCCATAAGTCCTGCTGATATCGTCGGCGGAAAAGTGCGAGATGGTAAGAATACGATCGGCCCGCATGGCAGCTTGCCGCACAAGTGTCTTCATTGCCATGCGCTGAACCATGCTGAACGTTTCGGGGAAATGCTCAAAGGCGAGGTCGTGGATCGATACCACCGTCTTGCATTTCAGGCCTGGCGGCCGGATGTACTGGCAGTGGCAAACGTCTGGCTTAATTCTCCGCAAAGCGCGCGGCAAGTCGAACAGTATGCGGCGCACCCGATTGGGGGAAACCGCTACCCAGTTAAAACGTTGATCGACGGGAGTGTTTAGCGGTGCGGCCGCATGGGTGTATAGAAGACTGTATTGATTGGCGTTGTTTTTCTTGACCAGGCTGCTCAGCAATTGTTGAAAGTAGGTCTCATTGCCGGCGGATTGGGACTCCAGGCTGTGAACGTCAATGGCAATCTTCATAGTTAGACAGGGCAGGCCTAGGGATTTTCCCGCGGAGTCCGCGAACCGCGCTCTCTGGGTAATGTCCCGACCCAGTATACAGTTCACCGACGTGCCGGCACGCGCGGCTGGCTTTGTTGTACGCAAAAGGCCGCCTAGCGTTGGGCTTGTGCAGGTGGCATGAGAATCGAGTGCCGTTCGGGTACAATCTCCCTTCCATTATGGAGCCGATCAACTTCCAGATGCCGGTGCGGACGTATTTCCGCAAGCGGCGGTTCAAGGATTTTGTCCGGGAATACTCCGACTGCAAGTCCATTCTGGACGTTGGCGGCGAACACTACACCTGGCCGATCATTGGGCGCATCGAAGGGATTGTTCTGGTGAATCCCAACATACCCCAAGACACCGGCGGTTATAGTTACGTGCTGGGCTCCGGCATGGCGCTGCCGTTTCGCGACCGTTCGTTCGATTTGGCATTTTCAAATTCCGCAATCGAACATGTGGGCTCGGAAGAGAACCAATTCAAGTTTGCCGCGGAGATGATGCGCGTGGGCACACGGGTCTATTGCCAAACGCCGTGCCGGCTGTTTCCCATTGACCCGCACCTGAGCGCTTTCTTTCTGCACTGGCTCCCCAAGGCATGGCTGACGCCAAAGTTCCTGAGGTACTTCACGCTGAACGGGTGGCTATGGAAACGGCCCTACGAGTATGACGTAACGTGGATTTCAAAAGCCAAGCTGCGCCAAATGTTTCCCGGGTGCAAAATCAAAACGGAAAGATTCATGCTGCTGCCGAAATCATTTGTGGTAATGAGCTAGCAAGAAATATGGCAAGCGACATCTAAGATTTCTTCTAGAACGCAGGACGCTCGATCAGACCCAGCAGGTATTGTCCATAACCAATCTTCCCCATCGCGGCGGCCAATGCCGCCAACTGCTGGCGATCAATGAATCCAAGCCGGAAGGCGATTTCTTCCGGGCATGCCACTTTGAGTCCCTGGCGCTTCTCAATCGTCTGAATGAAAAGTGAAGCTTCCACCAGGGAATCATGCGTTCCCGTATCGAGCCAAGCCGTGCCGCGCCCTAGAATCTCTGCACGAAGCTGGCCGTGCTCCAGGTACCAGCGGTTCACGTCCGTAATTTCAAGTTCTCCGCGGGCAGATGGCTTTACCGCCGCTGCCACATCACACACCTGCTCATCATAAAAATACAGGCCGGTCACAGCGTAGCGCGACTTCGGGGACTGAGGCTTCTCTTCAATCTTTAGCGGCTTGCCTTGTTCATCAAATTCAATCACCCCGTAACGTTGCGGATCGTTAACGGCGTACGCAAACACGGTGGCGCCGCTGGTTTGCGCGGAAGAGTGTTGCAAAGTCTTGGAGAGGTCATGGCCGTAAAAGATGTTGTCGCCCAAAACCAGCGCACTGGAGTGGCCGTTGATAAAATCTTTCCCGATGACAAAAGCCTGGGCCAGTCCTTCCGGTGCGGGCTGGACTGCATAGCAAAGATCAATGCCCCATTGCTTCCCGTCACCGAGCAACCTCTTGAAAAGCCCGGCGTCAGAAGGTGTGGAGATGATCAGAATCTCCCTTATCCCAGCCAGCATGAGCACACTGAGCGGGTAGTAGATCATGGGCTTGTCATAAATTGGCAGAAGTTGTTTGGAGATGGTATGGGTAAGCGGATAAAGCCGGCTGCCGGACCCGCCGGCCAATATGATGCCGCGCCTGTTATTGGTTTGCATGATCCCCCAGGATCGCTTGCGTTCTTTGGAGTGAAAAGCCCAGCCTAATGCTGGTGATGCGCGCTAGCCGTTACGCTTTGGGCCCAGTTCCGGTTCTCAAGATACCATTCAATTGTCTTGCGTAAGCCGCTGGAAAAAGTTTCCTGTGGCGACCATCCAGTATGCATGCGGAGTTTGCTGGAGTCCACGGCGTAACGCCGGTCGTGCCCGGGGCGGTCGTTAACGAAAGTAATCAGCGACTCATAGCGCGGTCCCGGACGCAGGTCCGACAAGAGCGCGCAAATTTCATTGACCAGATCGATATTGTTTTTTTCACAATTCGCTCCGATGTTGTAGCTTTCACCCACGGTCCCGCGGTGAAACACCTGACGCAATGCTTGGCAATGGTCTGCTACGTGGATCCAGTCGCGAACGTTTTGTCCGTCGCCGTATACGGGGAGCGGCATCTGACAAAGCGCGTTGTGGATCATCAGCGGTATCAGTTTTTCCTGGAATTGATGCGGTCCGTAATTGTTGGAGCAGTTGGTATTGATCGTGGGCAGGC
>JANXPR010000243.1 GCA_025357215.1 Acidobacteriaceae bacterium
CGCAGCCAGCAGTCCAGCGTAAAAACGAACGAAGAATATCGCGCGCTGACGCACGAAGTAGAATTTGCGGAAAAAGAAATCCGCAATTGCGAAGACAAGATCCTGGAGCTAATGGTATCGCTGGAGTCAGCCGAGAAGGCCGTCAAGGTGGCTGAAGCCGATTTGAAGACCGAAGCCGTTGCCGTGGAAAAGGAAAAGACCGAAGCCCGCAGCCGCACGGCCGAAGACGAAAAACTGCTTAAGGGCCTGGGCGAACAGCGCGGCCAACTCCGGACCGGAGTGACGGAGAGTTCGCTGGCCCATTATGACCGCGTTTTGGGGCGGCGCAAAACCGCCCTGGCGGAAGCGCGCGATTCAAAATGCCAGGCATGTTTTGTGATGGTGCGTCCGCAGACTTGGGAAGAGCTCAAGACCAACGAACACATCATTACGTGTTTCACGTGCGGACGAATTCTCTACTTTGATCCGTCGCATATGCCGCCGGTGCCGCCTGACCCGCCGTCCAAGAAGAAAAAGAAAGCCCGGCCGGTGGCGGCAGAGGCCGCTGATGCGGTCGAATCCGGACCTGCGGGTGGATCAGACGTACAAGCCGAAGCGGAAGCCAAGAATCCTGAAACAACTCCCACGCAGTAACCAAACTTTTCCCAATATGTTGTCGACTCATCAAATGCCAAAACGCGCAGAAGGCAAACTCTCAGCAATCAAAAAAATCATTATCAGTGAACGCGCGGCAGGCCGCTTGCGCTCGGGACACGTGTGGGTGTACGCCTCTGACGTGTTGAATGACGCCAATGCCGCGCCCGGATCGCTCGTCCACGTGGTCAATACCAAGGGTAAAGTGCTGGGTTCGGCCATTCATAGTTCCTCGTCGCAACTGAAAGTGCGGTTGCTGGGTCGCGAAGAAATCGAATCGGAAGCCGAGCTGATGGACCTGGTCCGGCAACGCCTGGCGGATGCGGTGAAGTATCGCGAACAGGTGGTGCGTGATTCCAACGCGTGCCGGCTGGTGTTCAGCGAAGCTGACCGGCTGCCCGGACTGATTGTGGATCGTTACGACCAGATACTTACGTTGCAGGTTTTGACGCAAGCCTGGGACCGTCCCGAGCGCCGCGCGATCATTGTGGATACTCTGCGCGAACTCACCGGCGTCGCCAACATCG
>JANXPR010000253.1 GCA_025357215.1 Acidobacteriaceae bacterium
CGTTTCGATTGATCGTAACAATTGGGTATGCCGCTGGCGAGAGAACATTTCAGACGGCAGCGGCAGCACTGTCCGCAAGCTCCGGTTCAAGGTGTTGGGCGAGGTCACGGCGGAACACCGCCGCAGTAAAGACCGCAAGACGCACAAGCTCCGGGTCCCGGACGACATCCAACAACTCGCGGATGAACTCGCAAACGCCGCGAACACCAGCAAGATTTCCGTGCTGACCACAATCGGGCAGTTCGTCGATTCTGTTTACCTGCCTGAGAAGAAAGAGGCGCTGAAACCCGGCAGCTATGGGGCGGTAGTCCAACGCTGGAACCGCCATCTCAAGGCCAGGGTCAGTTCCTGTGTCATGCGCGATTACGAGCGCAAGGACGCGGCCCAACTCTGGCGTCAAATCCAACGTGACTTCCCTCACCTGAGCAGCCAGACGTTTCGTCATATCCGGTTCACGCTGAGCGGGATATTCGAGACTGCCAAGGACAAGGGACTCTATTACGGCGAGAATCCCGCCAGCGCGGCATTGCCGCCAAACCTGCCCGGTAGGCGCGAGGACAAGACACAGGCGTACAGCGTGGCGGAAGTTAACCGCTTGCTGTCTCTGTTTACTTCCCCGTTGACACAAGCCATCATTGCGCTGGCTTTCGGTTCTGGGCTTCGCAAAGGTGAAATTGCTGGACTCGACTGGCGCGACTACGAGCGTACAGAGGACGGCGCTACGATCCGTGTTCGGCGTTCGGTGTATCGGGGCCACATGACCACACCGAAAACCGAAAGCAGTGCCGACATGGTTCACATCGGGCCTGAAGTCGTTGAGTACATCGAAGCCTTCCGGCAGTTCTTGAGTGGAGTGAACGAGGGCTTCCTGTTTCCCGGTGCCCCTGCGCGAGGCAAACACAGAAAAGAGAAAGGCTCAGAGCAACCAAGGCCAATCAACCTTGAGAGCTTCTGGCGCTGGAAGATCAACCCACTGCTCAGCCGCTGCGGCGTCTGCCACGAGCAGAAAGTCGCTCACGACAAAGCTGACCACGAATACAAACGTGATGAATCAATGCCCGTCTGGAAAGGCTGGCACGGATTCAGGCGCGGCAACGCAACCTTCCTTGCGAAACAATTTGGTGGTGACGGACTCAGGGCTGCTTCCCTGATGCTTCGTCATTCCGACCAAGGTGTAACGCAAGACTCATACGTCAACAACACCCGTCAGGAACGCCGTGCGATGCAGGCCGCGAAAGTCGTTGAGATCAGCGAGACGCGGAAACGTGCAGCGGCGGTGGTCGGCGCTGGGTTGAAGCAGCTACAGTAACCTTGAACTTTGCACATTGTTCAGCGATTGTTCAGCGGGGGCAGTAACAGCAGGTTTTGCGAAGTGATGTAAAGTGCTAGAATCACTGAGGTTGCTCCAAAATGAGCGGGAGTAATTCAGTGGTAGAATGCCAGCTTCCCAAGCTGGACGTCGCCGGTTCGATCCCGGTCTCCCGCTCCAAGTCTCAACAGCTTTCTGCCATCTCAGCTTTTTATAACTCAGCTCTCCATAAACTAGCTCTCCATACATTTTGCTCACCATAAATCTTAGGAACCAGCAAACTCTCGTTGTGCTTTCCCAGCAGTCTCCCTTGCCTTTTGCCTCCGCCTAAATCGGCGAAATCTAATGCGTTGAGGTAAGAGAACTCTTATCAAGTAATGAACATTCCTTGCCGATAGTTCTTCCGATTAACCCGTGCATGATCCGGTGATCAATAGTTTGCACATTCCCGCCTGCGAAATGGGGCATGATCGAATGAATCAGGAAAAAACAAATATTTCCACCGCAAACCGAGAGATAATTGCTCCACCAGTTACAAACCAAGCAAACTTTGCGGCTTTGAAGGACCCAGAGTTTGATGCGCGCTCACTGTGGGACCGCGTAAACGGCGATATGGAGTTGTTGCGCGAGCTGCTGGAGATTCTGAAGACGCAAGCACCAGAGTTGCTGTGGGAAATGAAAACAGCATTGGAGCGCAACGCGGCAGAAGACCTGCGGCGCGTGAGCCACAAAATGAGAGGGTCAGCCCTGCAGTTTTCCGCCCCGGAAGCGGCAGCGCTGGCTGGAACCCTGGAAGACATGGGGAAACGGGAAACTCTTGAAGGAGCTCAAGAGGTCCTGCTGAAGTTGGAAAGTCAAATTCGCGCGTTGATCAACAAATTGACGCTGAGAGTGAACGGCGCTACATCGCCGTAACAGGAAAGCCATGCCGGTAGCAGCATGGTACGGGACTCGCATGAGAGAAAAAAGCCAGCCTTTGTCCGCCGAACGTCAATCGACGGACCATCTTGACGTCTTGCTGGTGGAAGACAATCCTGTAGACGCGCGGCTTACCAAACAGTACCTGGCCGGGGTGGGGCCGGAGCATCTCCACTTCCAACACGTCACTTGTCTGCGTGACGCGCTCGCCGCTTTATCGCAATCCTCATTTGACGTGATTCTTCTGGACCTGGACGTGGGTGACAGTTCCGGCTATGACACCTTTGCGCGTATTCAAGAGACAGCGCATGGGACAGCGATTGTGGTGCTGAGCGTGACCAGCGATCTGCCGCTGGCGGCGGC
>JANXPR010000268.1 GCA_025357215.1 Acidobacteriaceae bacterium
GTCGACCATCGCAATTTGCTGGAAGCTCGGATGGAAATCACAGCCTATAATCTTCATGACGGCTCCTTTCCTCCGAGTCTTGGTCTTCGCAAACTCAAGCTTACTCGGTCCCGACTGGAGCCGTCGTTGTTATGAAATCAAAAGGGAATATCTCGCCTAAGTCCTGTGTTTCCGTATTTTCGGTGTTTTCTGCCCGTCTACTCAAAATTCATAAAATTTACTATATTGGTAACAGCCTAGGCTCTCTCAGTTTAGCCAAGAGCCAAAAGCCAAGTACCAAGAGCCATTCTTCTAATTTTATCGTCTTCCCTTCGCCTTTGCAATTGCGAAAAAGGACAAACACGCGCACACGTGCCAAGTGTCCTGAAGGACGATGCGGGTTATTCCGTTCCCTGCATTGTTGCCACCAAGCATCGCCCAGACTTCCCAGGGCAGTCTTTCTCTGTCGAGCGCACATTTTTTCAAGCTATAGCGCTTCTACCAAGGTAACTTCGGCGAAAGCGCGATCTTTGTTACAGTACAGCCCATACTAACTTAGAGGTAAGTTTGCTATGGGAATGCAGGCGGGTTTCGAACAAGTCGCCCCAGAGATGCTTGAGGATTTCATTCGGCAACCGCGAGATGCTTACGAATATTTCCTGGCGGGAATGAACGAGCAAGCGGCCAATGCTATTCCGCAGCTCATGGAACTATTGGCTTCAGCAAAACAGGACATACCTGCTGAATTCAAAGGTCAGTTAGAAAGAGGTATGGATCAATACCGTGCGATGCTGGAAACCCTAAGGCAGCCTAAAGGCGAAACCAGAGTAGATGTTTCTGACCGCACAACATTTTCCCTCGAAAAGGACTGGCATGGCTTGCACTACGTTTTGAACGGAACGCAAGAAGGCGGCCACGACATTTTGGCTGAAGCCATTCTAGGCGGAAAAGAGATTCCTGACGAAGAACAGGTAATGGGATACGGCCCGCTTCGTTATCTCGATTCACAACGTGTTGCATTGGTTGCGGAAGCGTTGGCTGGTGTTGATCCGTCTAGCTTGTTGGCAAAACTCGACTGGCACGACGCTGAAGCCAAGCAAATCTATTTAGCGCACACACTGAGCGACAAAGAGGACTGGGCATACCTTCCTGAACTGTTCCAGCAATTCCGGACGTTTTACTCTGACGCCGCAAAAAACGGAAACGCCATGTTGCTTTCGATTACCTAGAGAGCTAAGCTCCCTCACTTTGTTTTCCTATGCAACAACCCACTCTCTCAGAGGACTAGTGGAGGTGGCAACGATGTTGCACGTGTCGACCTCGCGCCAGTCCCGCCGCAGGCGGGACGAAAGAGTACTAGCCCGGTACGTTTCCGAGGCAGCGCAACGCGCGCTGAGGAATAAGTGCCGGGTAAGCAAAGAAGAGAATCCTTCCTTACTGCCGTAGGCCCGCGCGAAACGCAAGTGAAGCGTATATTCTCAACGTATGCGGATCGCCGGAGTAGACGGTTGTCGTGACGGCTGGGTCGTGGCATGGGAACCCAGCAACGAAGCATCGGTCCGCGTCGACGTGATTTCTGGCTTTGCTGAAATCATTCAGCGCACTCTCAAACTTGTTGTTGTTGATATCCCAATCGGTCTACTGGACAACGGTGTTCGCCAAGCCGACCGTGAGGCACGAAAACTTTTGAAAAGGAGAGCGTCTTGTGTGTTCAACGCGCCGTTGCGCGGGATGCTTGACTGCATGGACCATCAATCGGCCTGTGAATTAGGCCGGCGCACCGAGGGTAAGGCCATCAGCAAGCAAACGTGGGCCATCATTCCGAAAATCAAGCAAGTAGATGCTGAAATGATCGGCGAAAGGCAGTCCATTGTTAAAGAGGGTCACCCCGAAGTCAGCTTTGCGCGAATGAATGAGGGCGTTGCAATCCCGAAAAACAAGAAAACCCGGGAGGGACGCGAGGCTAGGCTGCAGCTTCTGGAGCCCCATTTTCCCTTAGTTCGCGCAGAGGTTGAGAAACACTCTGGAATCCGCGAGGACGTGATCGACGCCCTGGCGATGCTATGGACCGCACGCCGAATCGAAGCCGGCACCGCCGTAGCTTTACCAGAAATATCACCCAAAGAGTCTCGTGGGTTGCTCATGCAAATATGGGTTTGATTGTTGGGCCGCTGCGCTTCCCTTCGCGCCCGCCTACGGCAGTGCGGAAGAATTCTTTTCTTCGCGTACCCGGCACTTACCCTTCAGCGCGCGTTGCGCGCCTCGAGACGTACCGGGCTAGTGTTCTTTCGTCCCGCCAAAGGCGGGACTGGCATATCGCGGTGCGAGGAGTACCCTTTCTTCCTAGCATGGTGAGACGTAAACAAAAGTCCAGCACCTTCCCGCTGCCGGGCCTTGTTTTTTCCTTCTGCGTTCCTCTGTGCCCTCTGTGGTAAACGCTTTTCGCTTAAAACAAATTCCACAGGAACTGGTTGTACACGTCGTGATGGTACTGGACTTCCGGAGCTTTCACAAACGTCCCCAGCAGTCGCGGACAGCGGTCAGCCGACGCCTGTTTCAAGTCCGCGTAGCGGCCTTTCACGTCAGCGCCGAACATCTTGGTTGTCCACTCGGCTTTCTTGAAGTCTTCGAGCGCGGTGTAGATGTTGTCCGGAAGATAGCGTTCGGCCTGGCGCAGGTTCTTGATCTTTGACGTCTTGCCCAGGATGCCGGTCTTGAAGATGGAATACATCACCATGTAAGCGTTGGCGTCCGGGGCCACGGAGCGCACTTCCACGCGCATGCTCTTTTCATTGCCGATGGGAATGCGGATCATCGAACCGCGGTCCGTGGCCGAAGCCTTGATCTGGTTCGGCGCTTCAAAGTGCGGATCGAGCCGGCGATAAGCGTTCACGCTGGGGTTGAGCAGCAGGCAGAGATCGTTGCCGTGGGTCAGGATGCGGTCCACAAATTCCCATCCCATCTGGCTGAGCTTCTCTTCGCCCTTGGGGGCCCAGAAAAGATTCTTGCCGCCTTTACTGATGGAGACGTTGGTGTGCATGCCGCTGCCGTTCACGCCGACCACTGGTTTGGGCAGGAAGCTGGCGGTGAGTCCCATGCGCGTGGCCACCTGGCGGCAGATCAGTTTGTAGAGCTGGATCTGGTCAGCCGCGGCAACGACTTCGCCGTATCCGTAATTGATTTCGAATTGGCTCGGCGCAACTTCCGGATGGTCTTTTTCGTTCTGGAATCCCATCGCGCGCTGCACTTCCGCCGTAGTGTCAATGAACGTCCGCAGCGGATCGCCGGGCAGCGAGTGGTAATAGCCGCCGGTGTTTACGTACTCGAACTTGCCGGTCTCGTGGTAGCGGCGCTCGGCGTCCGAGCCTTGGAACAGAAAGCCTTCAATTTCGTTCGCGGCGTTGAGCGTGTAGCCTTCCTTCTTGTGCATCTCAGCGGCAAAGGTTTTAAGGATGCCGCGGATGTCGGCCGAGTACGGCTCGCCGCCTTTATCGATCACGTCGCCAAAGACCAGCACTTTGCCGGGGCCAAACACATCGGACGGTCCCCAGTAGAAGGCGCTCCAGTCCATGGCCAGGCGAAGATCGGATTCGCGTTGAGCCGTGAAGCCGCGAATGGACGACCCGTCAAAAGTGAGGTTGTCCCAGCTCTTGACCAGGAACTTCTTGTCGTAGTCCAGCATGTGCAGGCGGCCTTCCAGATCGCTGAACAGGACGGTCACGGCCTTGATGCGCTTTTCGTCGGTTAGGTACTTGATCCGCTCTTCCTGGATCTTGTGGATGGGCACGCGGTTCCGGCGCTGCTCCTTGGCTTGCAGGTTGAGATCTTCCAGTTCGTCGTACGAGAGAGTAAGAAAATTGCGCAATTCGGTTGGCATGGCTCTCCTCAAGAAGTTTTTGTCACCGCAAAAGCAACGCTTTGATTTGACGGAAGTGTTACGGATACTCAGCCCGTTGAAACTGAAATTATAGGTTACGCGAGGGAGGAAGCGTGCGGCCAATTAATAAACGTTATCGCCGGGATAGCGGAAATTTATGGCTGTGGAAATCGCGGGCGAGGGGAACGATCTGACCTGCAATAGCATCGACGAGGTTGCATCGGGATCAGTGGGGGATGGAGGATAAAAGAACATCCAGCGCCGGAGGCGCGAAATGAGTTAGCCCAGGGCGGAAGCCCTGGGAAAGCGGAACAAAGGAATCGTTCCTTACTGCCGTAGGCCCAGCGCTTGCCGAGTGCGGGGAGCGCTACAAGACGCCTTAGGCCAACCGCATCTTTTCCGCCGTAATCGGCAACCTTCGTACTCGCTTGCCCGTCGCTGCGAAGATCGCGTTGGCGATGGCCGGCGCCACGGTGGGAACCGCCGTTTCGCCGAACCCGCCGGGCGCGTCTGCACCTTGAATAATGTGCGTTTCCACGCGCGGGGCCTCGCTCATGCGCGGGACTTTAAAGTCCGCAAAGCTGTGTTCCTGGGCCTGGGCGTTTTTGAAATTAATCTTGCCGCCGATCACCGGTGTCATGCCCCATGCGATGGCGCTTTCCGTCTGGGCTTCCAGTCCCAGCGGATTGAGCGCCAGTCCGCAATCGATGACGGAAGCAACGCGTTCGACCTTGTAGTCCGAAAGATTTTTCGCGACGGAGACTTCCGCCACCATAGCCAGGTAACAATCGCCATCGTAGACGTTGCAAGCCACGCCGCGTCCCCAAAGGCGTCCGCTTTTCTCGTGCGGTGCTGTGGTCGAGCCCAGGTCGCTGGTCGAGCCCTGCGTTGTGGCCCAGCCGGATTTCTCCGCGACTGTTTTCAAAACAGCGATCAGCCGAGCGCGATTGATCATCGTCGCTTTCAGGTCACGCATGTCGCCTGGTTGCAGCAAGCGTAACCTGAGCTCGATGGGATCGAGCTTGCCGGCGTGCGCAATTTCGTCCAGAAAACTTTCTCGAGCGAAGACGGTCGACGGATACATCACCGCACGCCACGGCCCCGTGGGCACCGGTGACTCCACCAGTGTGTAGTCCGCCCAGTGATGGGCGAAGTTGTAAGGATTGTCGAACGATCCCCACAGCATGCCGTCATCGGCAAAGTAGTTCGGGTTCTTCTTTTCCTCTGCCGTTGGACCCAGTAGCGACAAGTGCGGCCCAGAGGATTGGTGATGCCACGCGACCGGGAGTCCTTGTTCGTCCAATCCGGCGCGCAAACGCTCCAGCTTTGCCGGATGAAAGAATCCGTACTTCATGTCATCGTCGCGGGTCCACATGACTTGAACCGGCGCGCCAACGGCTTTCGATATCTCCACGGCTTCAGGAACGTAGTCAGTTTGCAGGCGACGTCCAAATCCGCCACCCAGCAGCGTTACGTTCACTTTCACCGCGTCTTCGGGAATGCCCAGCAGCTTGGCGGCGTCTTGCTGCGCGGCTTCCGGCGCCTGTGTGGGCACCCAGATTTCGCATGAGCCTTCCCGGACGTGCGCCGTGCAATTCATAGTCTCCAGCGGCGCGTGCGCCTGGAAGGGATATTCGTACAGCGCTTCCATTTTCTTTTTCGAAGCGACAAGCACGGCGGGCGCGTCGCCATCGCGACGCAGCGCGAACCCCGGCTGGTCTAGCGCATTTTCCATCTCTCGCGTGAATGTGTCCGAATCGAAACTTGCGTTCGGCCCTTTGTTCCACACCGGAAGCAAAGCAGCGCGACCTTTGATCGCTGCCCAATTGTTCACCGCTACCACAGCCACGCCGGTCGCAAACCCCGATCGCACCGGAACCACATATTTCACGCCTTCCACTTTCATCGCAGGCGCGGGATCAAAAGACACCAGTTTGCCGCCCAGATAGGGACATCTTGCAACCACAGCATGCAGCATCCCAGGGACATGAATGTCCTGTCCGTATACCGCTGAACCGCTGACAATCGCCTGACCGTCGCGACGCTTCACTCGCGTGCCGATCAGGTGAAAATCTTTTTTGTCTTTGAGTTTCGGCGACGCCGGTACCGGCATGCGAGAAGCGGCGTCAGCTAGTTCGCCGAAGGTCAAGTGCCTTCCCGACTCAGTGTGCACCACCGAGCCTTGCTCCGCGCGACAGCTCTCCGCGCTAACGCCCCATTTGCCCGCCGCCGCGCTGATCAGCATTTCACGCGCCGTGGCCGCGGCTTTGCGCAACGGACGCCACGTTCCCGCCGCCGATCCGCTGCCGCTGGTCCGGAGGCGTATGCCTTTGAAGCGTGGTTCCATCGCGGCCTGCTCGATCACTATCTTTTCCCAATCCGCTCCCAACTCGTCCGCCAGTACCATGGGGAGCACTGTCCGAACGCCTTCGCCCATTTCAGATCGCGTGGCCCACAGGCGGACGACGTTGTCCGTGCCAATGCGGATGAACGCGTTGGGAGCAAATTCGGCTGCGGATTCCGGATCGGCGCTGATCGCGGCTCTACGCGTGCTCTTGGCCAGCGCGCTTGTTGCACCGGGTATTCCCAACTGGAACCCAACCACTAGCCCTGCCGCCGCGCGGCTGCTTTCCCGAAGAAACGTCCGGCGTGTGACCTTCATGACTTGCCTCCAGTCTTCGCTCCGGTCTTCGTCCCAGTGCTGGGTTTGGCCGACTGCATCTCCGCAGCGCGATGGATGGCCTGCCGAATCCGCTGGTAGGTTCCGCAGCGGCACACATGGTGCGACATGGTCGAGTCGATGTCTGCGTCCGTCGGACGCGAATGTTTGCTCAACAGCGCTGCGGCTTCCATGATCATGCCCGGCTGGCAGAAACCGCACTGCGCCACATCTTCGTCGATCCATGCCTGCTGGCAAGAATGAAGATGAAGATGGAGCTGATCCGTCTTCGCCGCAAGTCCTTCAATCGTGGTGAACGCCCGTCCCGCGGCCGAACTCACCGTGATCTGGCACGAGCGTACCGCGCTCCCGTTCTCATGGACGGTGCATGCGCCGCACACTCCAACGCCGCAACCGTATTTAGTGCCCGTCAGTTGCAGTTCGTCCCGCAAAATCCATAACAGCGGAGTGTCCGCCGCGGCCTTGACCTTGCGCAGCTCGCCGTTGACGTTCAAAGAAAAAACGCGAAGAGAAGATTCCGGCATGGCGTTCGCTCCACACTTTTTGACCACGAGGCGGCACAAACGTTAGCGCGTAAGCGTCTGAGCTATATTGAAGCGTACGTTTTGAATTGAAGCGTACGTTTTGATTAAAGCGCACGTTTTAATGGAAGCGTACATCTTGAAGTCGCATTTTGCCGGGAAAATGGCCGGGACACCCTTGTTGCTTTACTACATTACGGACCGCAATCAGTTTCCTGGTGACGCCGCGGAGAAGGAACGCCTTCTGCTGGCCACCATCTCAGCATGCGCCGCGGCCGGCGTAGACTACATTCAGCTGCGCGAGAAGGACCTGAGCGTCCGCGATCTGCAAGCCCTGGCGACAAGGGTAGTCGCGGCGATTCCGGCGGACTCAGCCACCAAGTTGCTGATCAACTCCCGCAGTGACGTTGCCCTGGCCAGCGGGGCCCACGGCGTCCACCTGACTTCGCGTGATATTTCTGCCATCGATGCCCGCGCTATTTTCACGCGTGCCGGCGCGGCGAACGCCATCATCGGCGTTTCCGCTCATTCGCTGGAAGAAGTTTCTGCAGCCGAGAATCATGGCGCCGACTTTGCGGTTTTTGCGCCAGTGTTTGAAAAGGACGGGGCGCCGAATCCCCATGGCATCGACCAACTCAAGCAGATTTGCGCGCGACACGCGGGAGTCAACGGCCGCATGCCTGTATTAGCTCTGGGCGGAATCACCTTGGAAAATGCCGGAGAATGCATGAAAGCAGGGGCAGCCGGAATCGCCGCCATACGCTTGTTTCAGGAGAATCCAGCGGAACAAATTGTCAATCGGTTGCGAGCTCTTCGATCGCGGGGATGACCTTTGCTCTCCGCTATCGAGTCTCAGGCTTCATAGCGGGGCGCCGGAATGATCCTGATCGCGGAATTTAGCACGATGGCTTCCTTGATGTGGGCGCGCAGCGATTTCAATGTTTGGCGGTCAGGGCGATGAAACAGACGTTTGATAAGATTCAGCCCGGGATCGTAATCGACGGAGATGACCCACTGGGCATCAGCCTCCTGGGGTCCGTCACCAACATAGGAAAGCGCCACCCAATAAGGGACTTTACTGTGTCTGGCCCAAAAACCCCAGCCGTAATCTTCCTGGATGATCTCCGAAAAACTGAAGCCAGAGCTGGTTAGAGGCGCAAGCTGCTGCTTCAACCATGCCGCAAAATCTTCTCCAAAGCAGCACGGATTAATGAAATGAGTTTTTACCTCACGATGCTCAAACAGGTCCGTCTCGACCGTGATCTCATCCATGAGTGAAACGCTTTTCCTCAGACAGATTTCGTTTTGAAACTCAGTGCAGCAGCCAGTTCAGTATGGTGGAAACAATAGCCAGCAGCACCGCGCCAATGAACGCCCCTTTCCACGACTTCACCTCGAACCCTGGACTCACAACCGCAGCTAACTTCAGCAGTATGGCGTTGATCACAAACAGGAACAAACCCAGCGTGAGAAAAGTAATGGGAAAGGCCAGAAAGCGCAGCACCACGCCGAACGTGGCGTTGATAAATCCAATGACCACCGCGGCAATCATCGCGGCAAAGAAACCGTTCACGCGGAAATCCGGCACAACGTTGGCAACAACCAACAGAGACACAGCATCAATCAGCCAGCGTAAGAGCAACCATTTCATCGTCGGGGCCCCCCGTGTTTACCGCTGTTCGTCGCGCCGCTTGTCGCCAACAATCCAGTGCAGAAACGCCGAGACCAGGCTAAGGCAAATTGATCCGATGAAAGCAGCTGTCCAGGTGCGGACTTCAAGTCCTGAATACAAATACGCCGCAAATTTAAGCATCACGGCGTTCACTACCAGCAGAAACAGGCCCAGCGTGACCACGGTCAGCGGGAAGGTAAGCAGCTTGAGCAGTGAGCCCAGCGTGGCGTTGACCAATCCGATAACCAGGGCCGCGATCAGCGCGGCAACAAATCCGTGGACGATGAACCCGGGCACAAAGTAAGCCACCACTAGAAGCGCGACCGTGCTGATGATCCATTTCAGTAAGAGTTTCATGCCGGGCATTATCTCAAAAACAAGGGCCGCTCCGTAGAGCGGCCCAAGCGGTACCGGAACGACTCAGTTGAACGCCGGCGCAACTGCCGAAGCCTTTTTGGCATCGCGGATGCCAACTTGAATCGTCATATCCAAATCAAGATGAGGAATCGGAGACGCCGCGGTAGCTTCAAACAATTGCAACGCTTCCTGCGGACGGTTGAGCTGTTTCAAATAGATTCTTGCCGCGGCCATTTGGGCCATCAGGGCTTGGCGTTCAGCCGGGTACGTTTCCGCCAGTTTTTGGTATTCCTTCAGCGCGCGGTCAAAGTTCTGCTGCGTTTCCGCGGCGCGGCACAGATCAAACCACACAGCTGCCGGCATTTTGCCGCCGCCGGTCGTCAAAAACTCCTCGTAGTTTTGCCATGCCAGGGCCGTTTCGCGGGCCCGTAAATGCAGAGCGCAAAGTTTTGCTGTAATTTCGTGAAACGCTGGGAGGTCGCTTTTCCGCCAATAAATCTGCGGTAAGAGCGTATTGCCGTCCGTGGAGTCAGGTTTTACCAGGAGGAAGTTCTTTAGAAGAGCCGTTGCTTCGTCGAACTGGCCTCTTTCAATCAACGCGCCTGCCTCTGTAATTTCCTTTTCGCTGTTCCAGGTGGTCTTCTCTTCAATCGCCTGGTTGGCTGTGTGTTCAAGGCCTGAAACATTCAGTAGCAACGCGGCGATAGCTCCAAAAGCAAACCCGCCGACGTGGGCCCAGTGAGCTACTCCGGTTGCTTGCCCAAACAGCGAGCCGTAAAAGACTTCCATGAGCAACCACAATGGCAACAGCCAATAAGCTGGCGCGGAGAACTGATATCCCCCGCGCAAAAGCGACCGGATTCCCAGGATCCAGCGCATCTCAATTTTCATCTTGGGGAAGCGCACCAGAAACGCTCCCATCAACGCAGCGACTGCACCTGAAGCGCCGATCGTGGGGACCAGGCTTCCTGGATTCGCCACCGCCTGGATTTGCAAGGCCGCGGCGCCCGCGACAAAATAAACGACCGCGTACAGCACCCGGCCCCAGTTGTCTTCCAGCACAAATCCCGCCAGCCATAGGAACCACATGTTGCCGATCAAGTGCAGCCAGCCGCCATGCAGAAAGTTGGCCGTAACATAGGAAAGGGCGCTCCGGTGCGCTGGCACAAAACCGTACTCTTCAGTGAGCGAAACCACGTGGAGTTGGGCATACTGTTCGCCTAGATTGTCCATCTCGGCTTGCATCAGGCGCGGATCGTCTATGATCCGCATCTTTGCGTCCCAGCCATCTTCTACCGTTTGGCGATCCGGGTTCTGGGCCATTTTCCACGCATCAGGGTGGGCCTGTCGGACCTGGTTTACCAGCTCCTGCGCCTTGGGCGAGAGCGTAAGATCGGGATGGGCCGCTGCCAGCAAAATAATGTGGAGCTTTAATTGTCCGAGCTCAGGTGGTTGAGCGTCCATGCTCCAATGGGTCCCTAGGAATACAATGACGTTCACAGCAATCAGCCCCAGCGTGATCACCGGCCACCGGCGCGCAGACATATTCTCGTGGCGTATAGGGATAAGCATTGACTATCCTTTCCTTTGCGGCTGGATTGGCCGCCGATACCTAAAAGCTTTGCCTAAGTATCTAGCGAAAGACGGATAGTTAGATGATTACCAAGGTATTTGACCTATGCGTAGTTGTCTACCTAGGTAAGTTAGCACTCTGGAAACTAGTGTTCTCCTTACTTCGCAAAAATGCCTTTCGGCATCATCACATGGACTCCTTTGTTCCCATCCACTAGTTCCGTGATGTCCACGTCGCCGGCCACGCTGGTCAACATATAAGCGTCATCGCGGGTCATATGTTTTTCGCTCACCAGAAAATCAATCATCTCGCGGACAGCCATCTTGGTGGCTTCATATAGTTCCTGGTGGAAGCCCATGCTGATGTAGTGCGTCGGTGTTTCCGCCCGCGGATACTTCTGTCCGGTCTTCTTGTGTACGACGAATTGCAACGTGCCGACCAAGGATGTCTCCAGCGCCGTGATGTCCACTTCACCGTTGCCCTGGCCCACGTGGCCGTCGCCCACTTCAAACAATGCGCCTTTGGCATGGACGGGTAGGAACAGGGTAGTTCCCACCACCAGTTCCTTGTTGTCCATGTTGCCCGCGTGAACGCCCGGAGGCGCGCTGTCAATGCGGCCGTACGATTCCGGCGGCGCCACGCCCATGCTGCCAAAGAAAGGATGCAGAGGGATTTCGATTCCCGGCGCAAACTTAGCGATCATGCGCTCGCGGTCCAGAGGAATGATTTTCATTTTGCGATAAGGAAAGTCTTCCGGCAGAAACCCACGCGTGGGACCAAACGCGTTATAAGCGTAAGGAATGGCAATATCGATCTTTTGTATGCGGACTTCGAGCGTGTCACCTGGCTCGGCGTCTTCTATATATACGGGGCCGGTCAATATGTGTCCGCCAGGACCGCGCTTTGATCCCGTAACCTCCGTGAAGATATCCCGCAGGCTTTGCTGGACTTGGTCCGGCGCAACTCCAGCGCGTTCCAGTCCCGTGGGGCTGTTGGTGAGCAAGCAGTCAAATTCCACCGTATCGCCGGACTTGATTCGCAGCACCGGCTGGGCCGCCGCGTCATAGTAACCCCAGGCCACGGTCGTGGGAGTGGCCTTCAACACGTACTTTTGCGGCGCATCGCTTTTTTGTGGCGCGGCGCTGGCGGAATTTGGCTGGCCTTGGGCTGATAACGGAACTATCGCAGCGAGGATCACCGCGAAGAAAATTGCGGGAACGAATGCGGGAAAAAATAAAGCTCGGCGCATTTGCAGGTCTCCTTACGAGCCTGCCATCCTCCCACAGGAACCCTTGAGTGCGCCAGAGAATTTAGCGGCGCAGGATTGAATTCTCCGGATCGAGAACAATCTGTTTTGTCCCCGCCGGAGCGGTAAGCGTAAAGTCGGTCTCCGGATCATCCGCAAACACGAACGCCAGAAAGTGCCGTTTGCCTTGGCCGTCAACGGCGAAGATTGGCACGGCAGTGATCAGGTCTTTGGACGCGTGGGCTTCCTTGATTACGCCCTTGGCCCGCACTTTTCCGCTGGTTTGCGACGCCAGATTCACGTTGCTCAGGGTGAACTGCGGAATGGAAGCGCCATTCACCCAGCCATCAAAAAACCACTCCAGTGATTTTTTCTTCTCGTAGTTCAATGATGGCGGCAGCACCTGCTCAAAGGCCGTTTGTAGATCGCGCGTGGATATTTTGTGGTTCGGAGATTTATCCAGCAGGCCTTTCAGCGCGGCGAAAAACAGGGCATCGTTGTTCTTGCCTCCAGCTTCGCGCAGCATGATGCGCAGCATATGGATCAGCCATGTGCCGCGGCCGTACATCACGCGTTCGTAGGAATCCGGAAACTTTGACGAAGTCAGGCGCGGGCCCAGAGTTACCGGTCCTGCGTCCGCCACTAGCCCGTTGGGTGTTTGCTTAAGCAACTCACCGCGGTAGTAATCCAGGGTGACGCGCATGGCTTGCGGATCTTGCCGCTCCAGCATGATCAGCGCGCTGTAATTGGCAAGAGCTTCAATGATCCATTCGTCACGATAAGAGACCCAGTCCACGGCGTCTCCCCACCACTGGTGTCCGGTTTCATGCGCCAGCATCAGTTTGCTCAGTAGCAGGTCAACATACGGATCGCGAATACCGGCGGCGCGGCGTTCGTCGTGGTCCAGAAACGCCATGCTGGAAAGGTAGACCAGTCCCGGCCACGATTGGCTCAGCATTCCGGGAAGCTGAGTAATTTCCAGCGTGGTGTAAGGGAAAGGATCGAGCTCGTTCGATAGAAACCCGACCGTGCTGGCGGCCAGATCAGCAATGGCCTGCACTTCGCGGGAAGGTTCCGGACGCCGGCCAGCGCGCGCCTCTTTCGCCGCGAGGTCCCGTTCTACATTCTTGCTGGCATGCGCGTGGATGGTAACTTTTCCACTGGTCGCTTCCGCCGTGATGAACTTGCCCAAGTTAAAGCCGGCGCGCGCGATCGCTTTCGCGGTGACAAAGCGCGTGGTCCGGCGACCTTGCGTCACGTCGCTTGAAATCTGTTGACCGGTCGCCACCAGCGTCCATTCTTCCGGGTAATTGAACGAAAGATCAAAATCCGAATACACCGGCCCCGCGTTGGGATACCAGGTTCCGCGCGCGCCTACATAGAGCAGGTCGCCGCCGGTATCGAACATCACGGGTCCTGAGTATTTCAAGGACATGCGTACGGGGCGGTCCTTTTCCAGGGCCTGCGGAAACGCGATGCCCACCAGATCGTCGCCACGGCGCGCCAGATCGCTGCCCGTGACGGCTTCATTTTGAATAAAGTCCACCGGCTGGCCATTCACCAGCACTTCACTCACGCGCAGGTGCCGCGAGAGTTCCAGGATGATCATGCGTTGTCCGGTGAGCCGCGGCGTCAGGGTAAATTCGGCTTCCGCGCTCAAATCGGTTGGCGGATTGATGCTGGCGCGAATCACGTAGTCAGAAAAATCAGGCCGGAGCCTCGCTCCCGAGCCCGGGCCTTCCCGTCGCGATGAACGCGCGGGAAAAGACGCCCAGGTATCAAAATAAATTCCTTGCGGCGCGGGCGTTGCTTTGGCCACGCTGATCTGCTCCAGCGAGCCGGCGTCGTAAAACACGTCAAAGATTCCCAGCGCCGTCCCTCCCAGCCGGACATGGATGTAGGGGAATCCGGCTTCGTCGCTGTTGGTCAACGCCTGTAAAATGTGCAATCCGTCCGCGCGCGCCAGATCGTGGA